>JAGHSL010000341.1 GCA_018065885.1 Candidatus Limimorpha equi | reverse complement strand
CCCATCTCGTTAACGCATCGGCTGTCCGAGGAGATCCTGCCCCTGTTTGCCAATAAAGGTCTTTGTGAAAAACTTTGTTTTTACCATCCGCCGCCACCGGCATTGACGGTTGTTACCATAGAATTGAGGGTGACGGTGGTCTGTTGTCCTCCTGAATAGGTGACGTTGCCCGTGTAGTAACCGTTCCAGTTGTCGCCGCTGGAAATCGTCCCGTTGTATTTCACGGTGTAAGTCTGGCCTGTGGCAAAATCGGGATGGGAGAGCAGAAACTTGATGCCGCTGCCACCGCCAGGGCCGCCACCTCCGCCGCCTTGCAGGGTTGGGCATTGGTAGGTCACAACGACTTCGCCCGAGGCGTTCAGGACTTGGATGGCATATCCAGCTTGCGTATTGATTTTCATGGATGGCTGCGTGCAGACATTGGCCGTCGGGTTGCTGGTGTCGCCGCCTGTGCCACAGACAATGCCGCCCGTGATTTTGAATTGGTTGTTGTCGCAGTCGAAACCACATTCCGGCTGTCGGGATCCGTTGGCTATGGTGAGGCCTCCATTGATGAATAGCGTGCCGTTGGAATCGATGGCGTCGTTGTTGTCGGAATGGCAGTATATGGTGCCGCCATTGATGGTGAGGTTGCGCGTTGCGTTGATTACATCATCGCTTTTCGAATAGGCTTCAATGTTGCCGCCGTTGATGGTCATCTGGGCTTTGCTTTCAAGACATTCGCCGCCTTCGTTGTTCTGGGTGCAGTTGATGATGATGGTGCCGCTGTTGATGGTCATGTCGCCGTCGCATTTCAAGGCTTTTGGATTGGCGTAATCGCCGCCGCCCCAAGGACCGCCGCCGCCACTTGAGATTGTGACACGCTCGCCCGAGGTGGAAATGTTGATAATCAGGTCTCTGTCAGGCGCATCGGTGCGTCCAATGGTTATGTTGCCGTCTGCATTGATGCCTTTGCCGCCTTTGCCGGTGCTGGTGCAATTGAAACTGCCTGCAACGATTTCCAAGTTGCCGTCGCATTTGATGCACGAAGAAGTGTAGGCATCTTTCGTGTTGCCTGAAACGGTGTAGCTTGCGCCGTCGCCGTGAGTCTCAAGTTCGAAAGTCCCGCCGCTGATGATGGCGTCTCCGTCGCAGCTGATGGCTTTGCCGCCATCGTTTGATGTGGGCAGGTTGATGTTGAAATTGCCGCCTGTAATGTTGATTTCGGTATCAATCTTAATGGCAGAACAGTAGGATGGAACTTCTTGGTTTTCTTCTTGTTCCACAACGGTTTTTCCTGATGCAGTAATGTTGATTTCACCGCCGCTGACATTCAGATAGGCACTCTTGATACCTTTGGAAATGTTGCCGGAATGATTGATTTCGATGCTTCCGCCACTAATGGTGACCAAATCATCACACTTTATGGCTTTGCTGTCGTATCCCGAAGTGTTGATTTCAACCGTGCCGCCCGAGATGCTCACGGTTTCCGAAGCGGTGAGGCCTTTCGTATCGTCGTTTGTGGAGTTGATGCTGATTGAACCACCAAAAATGTTGATGTCGGTCGAACTGTCGATGCCGTCGGAACCGGAATGTAAAATGCTGATTTCTCCATTGGTCTGGGTGAAGGAATCAATGTGCAAGCCATCGCTTTGGGCATCGCTGATGATGATTTCCCCGCCGGAAACGATAAGGTTTCCTTCTGTAAAAATGCCGTGTTTGGTGTTGCCGTTAATGTTCAAAGTGCCGTCGCCTTTGGTGAAGGTCAGGTCGCCAGCCGAACAAATTGCAGCCTTTTGTGCCCCGTTGCTGCCGTCGGAAAGGGTGGAGGTTCCGTTCAATTCGACGGTGGCATTTGTCTCGGATGCAATGTCGATGACGGCCTTGTTTGTGCTTGATAGATTGGCGTTGTCAAGGATGAGGTCAAAATCCTTGCTGCTCATGAAGGTGATGGAGCCGTTGCTTGTTGTTCCTGACAATGAATAAATTACGTTTGCTTTTGAGGAACTGACCACCACGTCGGCCTGATTGTTTGAAACGCTGACACCTTCATTTGAAAACGGATTCGTGATTTCAACGGAGTTGCCATTGTAAACAATCCGAACGATGTCGCCCGAAGGGGCTTCCTCAATGCCGAAGCTGATGCTGTCGATCATCGTGACGGGGAATGAAGTCTGTCCGCTTGTGGCGTCGACGACGGCAGATGCCGGATTGCCTTGGAAAGTGATGCCGTCGATATTGTGAACCGCATCGTTGTAAATGACGGCTCCCGAATGGTGCAGGTAGAGGTGTTGCTCGTTTTGGGCGTTCAAACTGATGGCAAACAGGACGCCAATGATGAGTGTCAAGGTCTTTTTCATAGTTTTATCAGTTTGAAATTCTGTTTGTTAATGTTCACATAATAAAGTCCTTGCGGCAGTTCGGTGATGTCGATGCTTTGGCCACAATCAATGATTTCGCATTTGACTAGTTTTCCGTCAAAGGAATAAATGTTCATTTGCTGAAATCCGTTTATTCCGCTGATTGTGAAACTGTTGTCGGCAGGATTTGGAAAAATGCCGATGTTTTTCGCTTCGTTTTCAGCCGTGGCTAAAACTTCATCAAAAGTTATTTTTCTTATTTCAGAAATGGGAATCTGAATGTCCGTTCCGTTTTGGGTGATGACCAGTGTCTCATCGTTTGGAAATGAAATCCTGTCGTTTTCGTTGAGTTGGTAAATCTGTTCATCGCCGTTATGACGTGTTATAACAGCTTGAATTTCAGTTTGCTGTGCTTTTACCGTGTCTCCGACACTTAGGATTGCAAAAACAAGTAATAGCATTTTTTCAAGTAAATATTTCATATCATAAGAATTTGAATGGACAAAAATAGGGAAAATTGTATCACTAAAAAATTGGGCAACCTAACATGGAGAAAAAAAGGCTTGAAACGTGAATTTGTGGATTTGGAATCAACATATTGGAAGAAAAATACAGGACAAAATGTCGATAGGCCGAACAACATTTTTCTAAACAAGCCTTTCCAATGCTTTTTCCATTCGCGGCACGACAGGCGAGAAATGCGTTCCTTCCACCAGCTCGAAAACGACTTTGCCTAGACACTTTTCCTTAAGCATGGCTGCGATTTCCGAGGTCTTTTCCTCCACCGTCGCCATCCGTTTTTCCTTAGCGTTTTTCTCCTTTTCGCCTAACAGAAGGCAAATGTTTTCCACTTTCGGCGAAATTTCGCGCGTCTTCACCCATTCGGCAAAACCATCATACCACAATGAGCCGGAAATACTGATAACATTTTGAAAGACAGCGGTATTGAGAGCCGCCCAAACAGCAAACAATCCCGAAAGCGACACTCCCATCAAAGTTCTTTGCGGATTTATCAAACCCAATTCACTTTCTGCTTTCGGCACGATTTCGTTGCACAATTTCGCCAAGAAAACCGAAGCTTGTCCGCCAAAAGGCTTTGCTTTTTTGAACACGCCTGGTGCCAGCCAAGGCGTGAGGTCATCGTTCCAATCGACGCCTTCAATCATGACGAATGTAAGTGAGAAACGCTCTGCAAGTTCCTGCAAGTCAACATTCAAATCCTTTGAGACACCCTCAGGAAGAATCAAATAGCAGACCTTGTTGGTTTTATATGTTGTGACGAGGGAATAATCCATACTTTTTCGGTTTTCAGTTCTCAGTTTTCAGTAAAAATTGTTCAAAAAGTTCAAAAACGCTTTCCGCTTTCAACTTTCCAACTTTCCACTTTTCAACAATTAAACGATTAAACCTAAAACGATTCAACCATCTCTAACAGCCGCTTCAAAAGCCGCAGCAACTCACCGTTTTCGACGAAGGACGCAATGTGCCCATCGCAAAAACGCTCACCCCGATTGATGAAAGTGAACATGGTTTTCAGTTCGTCCAGATTGTATTCTTCAATCGTTTTTCCCGACTCCATGAGTGCATCGTAATGCGACAAATAATCATAATCTGATCCCATAAAGCCCAATGCTTGCGTAACCTCTGTTGGATAGCAAGGATAAGGATTGTATTCGATCTTCGGATTGGTTTCGAGAAAGGCTATGCAAGCCTTGATTTCTTTTTTATCTGACATAAGATTCTCTTTTTCAACTCACAAAGGTACGATTTATTTCCAAAATTGCAATTATTATTCCGCCG
>JAGHSL010000097.1 GCA_018065885.1 Candidatus Limimorpha equi | reverse complement strand
AAGCTTTCAAAGAACTCTCGCAAACTCCCCTCGTTTTCCAGCCCCCCGTTCCTTTCGTTTGCGGGTGCAAAAGTACTACATTTTCCCTTACCTCCAACAACTATTTTCATTATTTTTCAAACTTTTTCCATTTATGCTGATTGTCAGCGAGATAAATTTCACGTTTTTTGCAAAAACTATTGTCCTGAGGCGGTTTTTTGCCAAAATTGCGGTTCCTGAGGGATTTTATAGGGCCAGCTCCTGCCGTCTTCCGCGCGTTTCCACGCGTTTCCGGCGGAAATCCGCGCGAGTTTCTCGGCCTCAATGCCGTTGAGCGGCGACCCGGGACGGACTCGCCTCGGGTCTTTTTCGGAGGGCACCTTATTATATATAGCACGTGTCCATCCCTATCGCAAATCTTCTACAAATCCGACAATATGCAAATTAGCAATAAAGATTCTCGCTTTCGGATAATGACACACTATAAGAAGCGAATTCCTTGCTTTGTAAATTATAGCACGGGAAGAGAAAAATAGCGTTGCATCACAAGAAGTGCGATGTAACGCTCGCGGCGTTTATTACGGAATTGATCAACATATTGATTAGCGTTGTGTACAATAGCTTTAGCCTCATCGGGATGCGCGGTGTAAT
This sequence comes from Candidatus Limimorpha equi, assembly GCA_018065885.1. Classification (GTDB taxonomy): domain Bacteria; phylum Bacteroidota; class Bacteroidia; order Bacteroidales; family F082; genus Limimorpha; species Limimorpha equi. The sequence goes on along the minus strand of JAGHSL010000097.1, from coordinate 5,468 downwards.
AATCCATTTTTTCAATCAGGTCGGCATAGTCATACCTGATTTCAACGTAATGCACATTGGGTTGTAATCTGCCCTCCATGAACCAAGTCTCACAAGTTGGACGAGGCATGACCGCCAACGAATTGCTGCTCATCACCCATTTCAGATTGCTTGCCACATCATTGCCTTCCAATGCCATGATATATTTGTAGTCGAGATGCTCGTAGAGTGACAGACGGGGGGATGTGGCTTTCCCGTCGGGATTACCCGAAAACAGCCCCCCTTTAGCCACCGTATTAGCTGCATCAATTCTGGGATGATTGCCAAACATTTCCATAAATCGTATGCGATTCTCTCGAGTGCCTACTTGTCCTCTGAAAATTGCGACATCTTTCTTGTCACAGAAATCCTTCTTGTCGTTAAGGAAAACAAAATGACGACATTTGTCAAGATTCAGCAAAACAGCATTGCCATTATCTTCACTGATATTGCGGCTTTTCACTACGGTAGGTGAATCTGGAATATCGCGGATGTCGCCGAAAAGATACTTCCAATGAAAATCGGGGTTGAACCAACGTACTATTTCATGGCTATCAAAATAATAAACGCTACTGTGACCTGTCCTATGAAAACTACTAAGAGGCGTGACATCAGGCGCGATGCTTTCGGTTGCATGGCAATAGTAATCGACGCGGTCGGCAATATAGGCGGCATCATAAAGACTTGCACAACACTCCAACTCTTGCTGAAGACGTTTACGGAACAAGCTGTCAGGAATCAATTCGCGAGCGTATGCATTAAGATAATACAATAACTTTGAGTTTTTTCCACTGTGTAACAGATAGTTAATTGAACTTCGCATAAATTATGTTTAAGTGCATAAAAACTACAAAAATGAATCAGAAACTGTCATTCTTCCGCCACCTTGAAGACAATACGGAAGGATCCTTCGCTGAAACTCGTGCTGGTTATACGGAAACTGCCGATTCCCTTGGTGGAAGCGACATGTGTCCCGATGCAAGGGCAGACATCATAATGGCCAATGCGCACCAGACGCAAAGTCTCGCTGGCATCTTCAGGCAGTTTGTCCAATTTCACGCCTTCAGGAATCGTATCGCGGGTGACAAACTCAAAGGTGACAGGCAAATCTTCGGCAATCAGCCGGTTGATGGTCGCCTCCACTTCAGCGATTTGTTCTGCCGTCGGGGCTTCGCTCAGCAGATAATTGATTTTGCTTTTCTTACGCTCGATATGCATGTTTTTTGAGCGTTCGCAACCGAACATTTTCACCATGGTGGCGTTCAAAAGATGCTCGGCAGTGTGCGCCGGCGGAAATTCCGCCTTGTTATGTTCATTAAGGATAGGTTCGTCCATATTAAGTAACTGTTCAAAATTAAACATCAATTTGGATTTCGGGGCTGCGAGGCTTCGGGATTTCGAGATGTCTCGTATTCTCGCGACCTCAATGCCTCGTTTTCAATATGCAAAGAAACGAAAAAAGCAAAAGCGAGTCATAATCTAAGGGAAAAATCATACTTTTGCAGCAATAATCGGAATAAAATATGAAAGCAGACAAGAAAACGGTTTTGAAAGAAATCAAGCGTTACGTCATCATCACGATTGCCATTTTCGTCATGGATTTTGGCTGGACGGCATTCCTTATCCCCAATCACCTAATGGGCGGCGGTGTCAGTGGCATTGCGACCTTAATCTATTGGGCAACAGGTCTTTCAACAGGTATTTCCATTTTTGTCATCAACATGATTCTGTTGCTGATTGCTTTGAAAATCATCGGGCCGGGTTTCGGCATCAAGACGGCCTACTCCATTGTGATGGCATCAGTTTTCATGTCGTTGCAGCAGCATTTCATCACCGATCCCATGCTGGCAGGCACTATGGATCTTTTTGTCAAGGACAGTTTTCTGGCAGCCATCTTAGGCGGTGCCTTGGCCGGAGCGAGCATCGGCGTGGCTTTCACGCAAGGCGGCAGCACGGGCGGGACCGACATTATCGCAATGATTGTCAACAAATACCGCAACATTTCGCAAGGCCGCGTCATCCTCATTTGCGATTTGATTATCATCGGCAGTTCCTATTTTGTTTTCCACAGCGTAGAGAGCATCATTTACAGTTTCGTCGTTTTGGCCGTTTGCAGCTATTGCATCGATTTGGTGCTGACGGGTAACAAGCAGTCGGTTCAGGCTTTCATCTTCACCTCAGAGCCTGAAAAAGTGGCTAACCGCATCGCCAACGAAATGCACCGTGGCGTGACCACGATAAAAGGCACAGGCTGGTATACCAAACGTGAAGGCGACATCCTGATGGTCGTTGCCCACAAGCGCGAATCGCAAGCCATCCTGCGCATCGTGAAAGACGAAGACCCCAAGGCTTTCATGACCATGAACACCGTGATGGGTGCCTACGGACAAGGTTTCGAGCAGATTAGGAAATGATAAGGCTGCCCGTAAAAACAGGAAACCCGCCTTTAAGCGGGTTTTCTTGTTTATGACCGATTATGAAAATCATATAATCTCGTCACAATTTTCGAGTTTCAGCTGTTCGTAGAACTTTGCCTTTGTAACATGTATATATGGTCTTAGCCATAGGAAACCTATGCCCAAAGATAGTAATGCCAGCAAGAACCAGCCGATGAAACTCAAAATGAGTAAAAAGAGTTCCCATTTGTGACCCTTCATCATGCGTTCGCTTTCATCGATGCACTGTAAGGTGGTCCATTCAGGATGTTCATCGGAAATAAAGAAAGTCATGGAATAGGCCAATGCCTTGATGAAGCCAGGAACAATAAGCAACAAAGTCCAGAGAAAGACGAAAAAGCTCGTCACGAAGGCACGGACAAACGCTTTCGCATAATCGCCGAAAGAGGCGTCAAACATCTCCTTAACCGTCAATGTGTTGCCTTTGCAAAAACGAAGGAAAGACACTCCAAAGCCATATTCCAACGGCAACAAAAAAATCAACAATATGAATCCGGTGGTTATCAAAATGGCATTTGTGACAGGTTCAAAGAGATATGGCGGCTTCCCTAAATTTGTAAGAATGCGGGGAACTGCTGTTATGGCTATGTAAATCAAAGTAGCCAGGACTGGCATTGTCCATTTGCCCGACAAGGCATCAAGGGCTTGTTGTCTTAATTCTTTTCTTGTAATCATAATCGGATAGTTTGATTGTTAATGACAACAAAGATAAGAAAAAAGATGTAAGTAACACTAAAAAAATAACACGAGACGATGTGAAAGGATAAATCACACATATTCTGTCATTTATGCAATAGCATCATTACAACTCATTATTTAATCATTATTAAAAAAATGAAAAACAGAGACATAAGATATGCCTCTGTTATCATTTTTCCGATTGTCAACACTTATCCCAAATGTATGCCCAAACGGACAACAAGCATTTTTGTCGACAATTGTCTGTATTTAAAGTTCTCCTTTTCACCGACAACCGGAGCCGAAGCTGTGGTTTTCAGTAGTTTTTCGGTAGTTCCTTGAACAAGAGCACTGCCCAAATCGAAATAGCTCACACCAAGAGTGATGGCATCCTTGATTTTAATGCCAACTCCAAACTGAAATGCGAATGCAAACTTTGTAGTATAACGATTTGTGAACGTGTAGTCTGGCTTTAGATCCAAGGTATAATCGAAAGCAGTGATTTTACAAGGCGTGATGAATCTTGCATTGATACCTGCTCCAGCCTCAACAAAAAAGCCCAAAGTTCTGTTGAAATCCGAACTATAGTTTAAGCCAGCCATAACGGGCAGGTTAAAATACTTCGGATTCTTTACAGTAATCGGAATTCCTTCAATCTCTTCAATGATGTGACCATACTGATCGGTATTGTAATCAACAAAATTATCTGAACTCAAATCACTTTGCAACTTGTTGTACATTCCATCCACAGTAAACATGAAACCTAAACCGTTGGCTTTAGTGCGATTAATGAACTTGAACCCGACATTGATTCCAGTATTGGCTCCGCCTTGATCATTATTGCTATACAAAACACAGTTATCGGCCTTACTTCCAAAATTACCTTGAGGAAAATTCACTCCTAAATTAAGATAGGTGCTCGACTGAGCGAACATTGAACTGCGACCGATAAACGCAGCCACTAATATTATGATGACGGACAAGGTTTTCTTTTTCATATAAAGATGCTGATATTAAATTGGGCGCAAATATAGAACAAATCCTAACAAAAAGAACGAAAACGCAAAAAAATGCATTTTCGTTCTTTTTAGAATCATTATAGCTTTGTAATTATTTGATACCGAGTTTCTTGGCAATATCCTTTGGAAGAGCATCCTTGTGGACAACGATGTTCATGGTCTTGTAACGCACGAAAGCTTTCGAAGCGTACCAAATGCCATTGTAGTTGCCGGCATCGCCCCAGCTGTTCTTCACGAGGAAGTATTCGTTGCCGATTTGGTCCTTAGCGGTACCGTAAATCAACATGCCGTGGTCGTCGCCAGTCTCGAAGTTATCGTATGCCATCTGGCGTTCTTTCTGGCTGACCCATTTCTGTGGGGTAGGACCATTCTGAGCTTCTTTTCTGCGGTCGGCTGCCGAAAGGCCTGTCCAGTGAGCCATGTCGCTACCGGTGAGGTCTTTGCCATCTGACTTGAGGTCAGGCAAAACCACAACGCCCAGATTCTTGCCACGGAGGAAGCCGCTTTCGCTGACGTCTGAACCCCAGGCAATCGGGTAACCGTTTTCGATGGCGTTGTCCATCACCTGCATAAGTTCGTCGATAGGAAGGTTCCAAGCCTGTCCCCAGCGCCAGTTGTCCTGCACTTCGATGACGAATTTTTCATAGAAAGGATGATGTGTGAAAGAAGTCAGGTTGACGTAATCGTCCATGTTCAGGCCTGTCGATTCGGCGAAGCTCATAGGCGTGTACTTCTTGCCGTTGTAGGTGAATTCTTCAGGGCATTTGCCAAGATAAGCATCGTAAATGCCGGCAAGACCCTTCTTCCACAGCGGGTTGCCGTCAGCATCCATCTGGATTTTCTTGCCTGTAGCAATAGCCTTGACGTATGGGTCGGTCACGGCTGAAAGTTCGGTGAAGTTTGACAAAGAATCGTTGTGCATGGCGCCGGCTGGCATTTCTGAATCAGGAATGAGGCCGTAGTGACGGATGGCGTACATGACATCGCCGAATGAACCGCCTTGTGAGAAAGAAACATCACCGTGGGTGCGGACTGAAGCTTCAGCGCGATCCAAATAGGTCTTGTAAACGATGTACATTTCCGAGAAATCGTATTCAGGCTTGCCCATACGGAGCAATTCCGACTCGAAGAATGCTAATGAGGAATAGCACCAGCATGTACCGGCCTGATTCTGGTCCTTAACGGATGTGATAGGGGGTTCCTTCACAGTCGTGAACTTGAAGCCTTCTTCTTCCTTGACTTCCTTTTTTTCATCTGTCTGAGCAAATGCGCTGACGCTGAGCATCAGGGCTGCTGC
>JAGHSL010000196.1 GCA_018065885.1 Candidatus Limimorpha equi | reverse complement strand
TTTGCTGCGAGGTCATCGGCCCCGAAATGGCACGTTTAGGCTGCAAATGCCCCGAACCTGGCTACTGCTTCACCATCGAACACAACGAATACCGCCCGACCAACATCGACATCGAATATTGCGAACAAGTCGAGGAAATGGGCAAAGACTCCGAAATCATTCAGTTCAAGAAGATTCCGACAGTCGAAAAAGCAATCTGCATGAAGCATTACGGCCCATACGAAAGGCTCTACCAAAGCTATGTCGAACTTTTCAAATACATTGAACAGCAAGGCTATAAGGTCATCGGTGCCCCCCGATCCAACTACATCGACGGCATTTGGAATCAGGAAAACCCCGAAAAATGGCTGACCATGATTCAGGTGCCAGTGGAAAAGGCATAAAATCTGTAGAGACGTTGCACGCAGCGTCTCTACTGAAATTATTCAAAAATTTGCACAGAAAATAAAGAGTGTTCTTATTTACTGTGCAGATTTTTGTATTTTTGCAGTCCAAACGAACAATGAAATGATTATTGACAGACTGAAATCCATAGCAAACACACCGATTTATACTGGCGAGCTTGCAGCTTTGCTCGATGGTTACAAATCTCCCGAAATGAAAATCACGGCCATGGAGGGGAACAACGAAATCATTCGGCTAAAGCGTGGAATGTATGTCGTCAATGGCAATGCTCCCATTTCAAGAGGACTTTGTTCAAACCAAATCTATGGGCCTTCGTATGTCTCGCTGCAATGGGCTTTGAGTTACTACGGGCTTATTCCCGAAAGAGTGCGTGTGCTGACCGCCATCACCACCAAGCGAAGCCGCAATTTCAAGAATTCATTGGGATATTTCACTTATCGCCAAGTGCCGAAAGATTATTTCCCAATCGGAATCAATTTTGCCCAGGAAGACGGAATCACATTTCTGATGGCCTCGCCCGAAAAAGCATTGTGCGACATGATTCTTGCCGACCCCTATTTGCCAGCTAAATCCGTCATCGGATTGGAACGCTATCTTTTAGAGGATTTGCGTTTCGACACAGATGCTTTTGCCGATTTCAATATTTCCGTTATTGAAAATTGTGCCGAGCAAGGCAAAAAGAAAACCATTCTTGAAAATCTAATCAAAATCATAAAGCGTTATGAACATATTTGAAACCATGGTAGAGCAATATCATCCTACCAATGAGGAAGAAAGGAGCAATGCCCAGCGGGAAACCATGCAGAAAATCGCACTTGCCGGCTTAAAAAGAGGCGGCTTTTTCGACCATGCAGCTTTCTACGGAGGAACTTGCCTACGCATTTTCCACGGTTTGAACCGCTATTCCGAAGACATGGATTTTTCGTTGACCGAGAAAAACGACAGCATCCATTTGGAAAACTATTTTTCGGCCATCATTGACGAGTTTCAATATGTCGGTCTTGATGTCGAAATTGACAAGAAAGACAAAAAGACTTTCGGCAGGGTAGAATCGGCTTTCCTGAAGGAGAACACTGAAGCATACGACATTAAGTTTCAAACACGCAAGATGATGAAGGTAAAAATTGAACTTGACACCGACCCACCACTTTGCTTTGATACCGAGCAAAAACTGTTGAATCAGCCTTATTCGTTTTCGGTACGTTGCTTCACCTTGCCCGATTTATTTGCCGGCAAAATGCACGCTTTAGTCTATCGCGCTTGGCAACGCCGCATCAAGGGTCGTGACTGGTACGATTTCGAATGGTATGCAAAGAACCAAATTCCATTGAATTTCAACCATTTGCACGAACGCATCCTTGAATTTAGCGGAAATGACGTGAGCAAAGAAGAATTCATGGAAGCTTTAAAAGAAAAACTTTCATCAACTGACATTGATCTAGTAAAGCAAGATGTTTTCAATTTTGTAGATAATCCTCAAGACCTCGAAATCTGGTCCAACGATTATTTCCTTCAACTGGCTGAAACATTAAGATTCCAATAAAAAGAAAAATAGTTCAAAATGGTTCAAAAGCTAAAATCTGATAATCGCATTTTGGACTTATTTGTCAATTTTGAACTATTTTCTGTCGCGCAAAGCGCATTTGAACAATTTTTGAACCGCATTTAACAACGTTATTATTATGAAAAAAGTGAAAATCACCGTCATCAGAATGGCTTGCTACAAAGACCTAATGGCACAGTACGAAAACCCAATCGAACATGCCTGCGAACTGAAAGAAGGGCAAGTGTTTATCGCCAACGGCTGGCAACGTCCCGATGGACTTTGCGAAAGCGCCTGGGAGACCATGTCGCCTTTCGTGATGACCCTCGCTCACGGCGGCGAAAACTTCTACGACGGCTGGATGAAAAACCCGAAGTCAGCCATGATTTCGTGCAACGACGGTTTCCGGCCAGTCAGTTTCCTTATCGAAGCAATGGACGAAAATGCCGATTGTTTCTGATAATCTGGTTTTAGAGACAGGATTTATCGCGTCTGAAAAATCATTCCTATTTTTGTGAAGTTGTTTATCGTACAATTCCAATCGGGTAAATCATATAATTTTTGTCGAAATACGGCGATTGTTCGTAGAACCAATTCATAATGGCGTATTGTGATGGTTTTTCCGTTTCGGGGAATGATGCCATCCAGTCGTCAAACTGGTTTTGCAGGAATGGGTCTTCGACGAGCATCTGTCTAGCGAATGGTTCCATTTTGTAGATTTCGAAATATTCAACACGCTGTAATACAGTGTTGAAGAAACCCCATTCGAACAACGAACCTTGCATTTCGGGTTCCAAAAGATTCATCAGCAGACGGATACCATTTTGTGAAGTCTTCACCACGGCCGAACCTTTCGGGAAAGTCATTTCCTTGCTGATTTCCTCCGTATTAAAACGGCAAATGCGGCTACGGCCTTCGTAAGGCATCTGGTAAAACTCAACATTTTTGAAACGATAGGTATTCGCCGTTATGGTTTTTTCCTTTTTCAAGTATTCAATTTCAAAACCATGAGCCTTCACAATGTCAATGACCTTATCATATTGCGCCGGAATGATGTATTCCTTTGGCACTTGCAAAGTCTTTTGTGGTTCGTCGTCGCGGAATTTCATCACCTTACGCGTTTCGGGTTGGGTCAGGTCGTAGGAGTAATACCAGCCTCCCGTCAAGTCGCTTTGGATGGTATCGAATTTATAACCAAGAAAATCAACCCACAGCGTATCCTGATAAGATGGGTGCAAGTTGATTGGCAATTCCTTCATTTCCAAATCGTTCTGTCTTGCTTTTGCAATCACTTCCAGGAAACCATCCTTGTCTTCGTTGATGATTTTCATCGTTTCGAGAATCATGTAATAGGTTGAAAAAACACGGTCCTTGTAAGGTTTCAGCATGTGCGTTTCGAGCAAGATACCAGGACAATTGCGTGCCATGGCATAACTCTCGGAGAACATGGCTGAAAACGAATTTTCACTCAAAGCCGCCGTAGGGTCGCCCCAGGGATTGAACTCGATGTAACGCGTTACAGGCATATCGTGCCTTGCCATGGCTGTTACAATGCGCTTTTCCCAGGCTTCGCTCAGCCAAAACGAAAGGGCATGGTCGTAGTTGCCGAAATCCTCAATGGAATAGGTCGTAACATATTGGTAATCTGCTCCATCGGTAGCGTGCGTATCGAAGAAAATGTCAGGCTGCCACTGGTTGAAAATGTTGACAAGCGCACGCAATTCAGGCGAATCCAATTTGGTGAAATCGCGGTTTAGGTTCAGACCTTGTGCTGTGACGCGCCAACCCATTTGTTTCGGTCCATTCTGATTGATGCGGTTGTATGGCGAAAAATTGGCCAAGCCATCAGGACTGACGACAGGTAAAAACACTATTGAAATGTTTTTCAGTAAATTAGCATTCGTTCCATTGACCAGCATATCGCGAATCATCATGAACATGGCGTCTTTCCCATTCGGCTCGCCAGGATGAATACACGACTCGACCCAAACAATGGCTTTGCCTTGCTTGTGGATTTTCTCAGGCTTTGTATAGCCGTTTTCATCCACGATGAGCATTGGAATGTCACGCCCAGCACCCGATTTTCCAATCACTTCATAATTGACTTGCTTGAAACACTTTGCCAGTTTTTGGGCGTAATCTATCGTGCCTTCGTAATTATCCGTTTCCAAAAATTCCGATTTTTCAAAAGTCGTTGGCTCCATTTCCTTTTTGCCGCATGAAGCTAAGACAAACAAAATCAATAAGAAAGACAAATACTTTTTCATCTGATTGCGATTTGATTGCGTACAAAAGTAGCGGTTTTTTCATTCCATAAAGCAATTTGTTTTATTTTAGCACTTTCAAATTCATCAAACTATGGAAACATACTCAATTGGAATCGACATAGGCGGCACTAACACCGACATCGGACTGGTGCGCAGCGACGGCGTCGTGATTGGCCGTCAGAACTTACCAACCAACAAATATTTTGATGCAGACATTTATGTATCAGATATTTGTGACAAAATCAAACAACTGATGGCAGACAACAAAGTTGCCGCCATTGATGGCATCGGCATTGCGGCCCCTGCCGGAAATTTCTACACGGGCTGCATCGAAAACGCCACAAACCTCAATTTCAAAGGCTACACCGACCTCCCGAAACTGGTTCACAAGCATCTTGATGTGCCGGTCGTCGTCTCCAACGATGCCAATGCGGCTGCATATGGCGAATTGGTTTACGGCGGCGCCAAAGGCATGAAGCATTTCATTATGTTCACCTTAGGCACAGGTGTTGGCAGCGGCGTTGTCGTCGATGGCAAGCTGGTTCACGGTAAGACCGGCGGCGCGGGCGAACTTGGTCATGCCATCTTGATTCCGGAAGGAAGACAATGCGGCTGCGGCCGTAAAGGCTGCCTTGAAACCTATTGCTCGGCAACGGGTATCCGTCGCACAGCTCTTGAAATGCTGGAAGAAAACCCTGATTACAACGGCATTCTTGCCCAAACGCCAAAAGATGAACTCACCAGCAAGACCGTAGGCGATGCAGCACAAAACGGTGATCCATTGGCACTTAAAGTGTTTGAAAAGACAGGCTATCTGTTGGGCATTGCCCTTTCAAACGCTGTAACTTTCAGTGGTCCCGAAGCCATTTTCCTGATGGGCGGTCCTGTAAAGGCGGGCGAAGTTTTGCTGAAGCCTTTGCGCGAATCGTTCTACAAGCATTTGCTTTTCACCTTTGAAAACAGCGTTGACATCCGCGTTTCTGAACTTGGTTCCAACGAAGTTGCCATCTTGGGTGCTGCTGCTTTGACGAAGGCAAAGAATTGAATATCATAAACATATAAAACAAAAGCGTTGCAATCTTATCGAGTTGCAACGCTTTTTAGTTTTAAGTATCTATTCAAAATAAAACTTCAATATGGATTTCAAGGTTGCGAGACTGCGAAAATCTGCTCCTTGGTATTTTTCTTCTAAGGTTTCATGGGGAAAATAGTATTTTTTGAAAAAAATCTTGTTTGATTCATTTTATTTGTAACTTTGCAGCGCAAAGTACTTTAATATATGAAAGAAGAAGAGATTAAAACCACGTTGCGCGACATCAAGGAAATGATGGAAAAATCGTCGCGGTTCACCGCAATAAGCGGCTGGTCCATAGCCGTAATAGGTGTTTTGGCTACGGTATGTTATTTCTGTGTTTCTTCAATCTATTTGAAATCCATCAATACGCCTCAAGCCATTCGCACCGCCGTAATATTTGCCATTTGCCTTCTTGTGGTTTCATTTTCAATCGTCACATTATGTTCCATCCGTAAAGCAAAGCGGATAAACAGACCTTTTAAATTCGACAAGACCATTGGACAGCTGTTATTCAATTTCAGTCTTCCAATGCTGGCAGGCGGTTTGTTCAGCATTGCCATGATTATTCAAGGACATTATGGTTTGACCTCTTCGATTATGCTTTTGTTTTACGGTTTGGCACTTGTCAATTGCCATCATTATACGGCTCCCGTCCTTCGCTTTTTGGGCTATGGAGAATTGCTGCTTGGCATAATTGATTGCTTTCTGGTTGACTACGGTTTCCTTTTCTGGCTTTTGGGCTTTGGGATTCTGCACATTTTGTTTGGCATTTTCTTCATTATCAAATATGAAAGGTAAACGGTTCGCATGAGTTTACTTGATGGCATAAATAAGGCTTTTGAGAGCAAGGTCCGGCTTGGAATCATGTCGGTGTTGATGGTCAACGATTCGGTTGATTTCACGACCTTGAAATCGCTGCTAGATGTTACAGACGGCAACCTGGCAAGTCATGCCCGAGGGCTTGAGGAATTGGGTTACATCCGCTGCGAGAAAAAATTTGTTGGCCGAAAACCGAATACAAGCTATCAGGCCACCGAATTGGGGCGCGAAGCTTTCCGTCAGCACATTCAGGCTTTGGAAGCTTTCCTGAACAGTCAGAAATAATTTTTTTTCCTTATACACTTTGAAATTCAAAGTTCTTTCTAAAATATTAAATCATTAAAAATCAGTTGCATTATGAAAACGGAAAATGAATTTGAAAATCAGAACAAGACGAAAACGAATCGTCCGGGAATGAAATTGTTAATCATTGCAGCCATCTGTGTAGGGTTGCTGATTCCGCAAGCTCTTATCCGAAACCTTATCGATGAACGTTACTACACAGCTAACGAAGCTTCAAATGATGTGTATCAGAAATGGAGCGGGCAACAGGAAATTTGTGGCCCAATCATCAAAGTGCCTTGGCGTGCGAAAGATGCGAACGGCGCTTTTACAGGTACGACATTCGACGTGTATCTGCTGCCAGAAAACCTGAACATCAAAGGAAATGTGAACACGAAGACCTTGAATCGTGGCATTTTTGATTGCATTGTTTACGATTCACCTTTGGAAATTACAGGCAGTTTCACGCTTCCCAAAGAGTTTGACAGCACATTGATTAATAATATTTTATATCATCAGACTCGTCTGATTATCGGCATCGAAGATCTGCGCGGCTTGACCGATAATATCTCGATGACATACGGAAGCGAGCAGTTGGAAATGGAATCGGGAACTTACACAAGCAAACTCAATGGTGTTTCCTGCAAAATAGACATAAAGCCATTGATTGAAGGTGAAAAAATCGATTTTACTCTTGTCTTGCCTTTGAAAGGCTCTGAAAGTCTGTCGTTTATTCCGATTGGCCGCACCACATCAGTAAATTTGACTTCCGATTGCCCGACACCGAGTTTCAATGGAAACTATCTGCCAATTGAGCGTGAAGTGAACGATTCCGGTTTTACCGCTTCTTGGAAAATATTGGCCTTGAATCGTGATTATTCACAGGTCATTAATGAAAACCTGAAAGAACCATTGGTTACTTCATCATTTGGTGTGGACTTGAAAGTGCCTGTCGAGCAATATCAACAGACGACAAGGGCAAGCAAATACGCCATCATCATCATATTCTTGACTTTCGCCATTGTGTTTTTCGTTGAAATCAGGAAAGACACGCCGATACATCCTGTGCAATATCTGTTGATTGGTGTTGCATTGCTCGTGTTTTATGTCCTGTTACTGTCGTTTTCGGAACACTGTGCGTTTTGGTTTTCCTATTTGATTGCTTCTTTGATGACAGTCGGATTGATAAGTGTTTATCTGTTTGGCATACTGAAAATCAGGAAGACAGCCATAAGCGTTGGTGCTTGGCTAAGCGTAGCTTACCTTTTGATATATGTTTTGCTGCAAATGGAAAATTACGCATTGCTTGTTGGAAGTATAGTTGTGTTTGCCGTGGTCGGTTTGTGCATGTATGCTTCGCAGAAAATCAATTGGTATAAGAAATGATTGTTATTAAGTTTAAAGCATTGTTTTCGAATGTATTGCAAATTGTTTTTAAAACACAGAATCAAGAGTTTTAAGTTTGCATTCAGAGGTGTTGTGACGATGTTTGCGCAAGGCGGTAATGCTTTGGTACATGGATTTGCGACTTTGTGTGTTGTGGTAGCTGGAATTGTTTGCCGCATTACGATTATGGAATGGATTGCAGTGGCAATTGCAGTGGGAATAGTGATGGCAGCGGAAACTTTTAATACGGCAGTCGAATTGTTATGTGATAAAATTTGCCCCAAATATGATTCCATGATAGGCAAAATCAAAGATTTGTCGGCAGGTGCCGTCTTATGGTGCGCTTTGTCAGCAGCATTGATCGGATTGTTGGTGTTTCTGCCGTATTTGAAATGAAGTAACTTTGATGGAATTTGTATCTGCTGCCTGATAAACCGAACATCAAGGAAGTTATGTTTGCTGTGGCCGGTTTGTGCATGTATGCTTCGCAGAAAATCAACTGGTACAAGAAATGAAATAATAGTACAAGTAATTGATAATCTATCTGTTGAAAAAATTAAATAAAGTATAAAAATGCCAAATAATTTTGAAAACAAAAAGAAAAGTTTTTTCGTAAATTTCTGGTGGGTTTTCCCTGTTGTGGATGTTGTTTGCCTGCTAATGGTATGGCTTTCATTACAACATGAATTGTTGGACTTGGCGGCATTTCTTATTATTGCATCCATTTTGATAATGGTTGCCCAAGTGATAAGCTTTGTCTGTTGCATTTGTAAAAAAGAATGGTGGCGAGGTGTAGCTTCGGCGATTGTTGGTATTATTTGTTTTAGTGCGTTTTCAATTGTATCGTTTCTGTTTCTGACCATTGCCAATTCACAGCCCGACACTTTTGGGAAAGAACATCCTATTACCGAAGAATTAGTATTCGAAGTTCCCAAGAATGAATACGATGATTTCGAGCCAATTATTGATAGTTTATCGTCAGATGGCGAACTTCAAATCTGGAACGATTTTCAGGGTGGCATGTATCAATATAGTTTTTACTATCCTGAATTACCCGATGGCGAAGTGTTCTTGCGGTGTTTTGAGGTGCAGGAAAACATCGGATTATCATCGTCCCGCTTGCAAAAAGCTTCAATGGTAGAAGTGAAAAACCATTCTGACTTTGGAATTATTGCTGACCGGCAAAGATTCACAATATACGAAGGAGATTGGGGAGACTATTATGTTGCACGAGTGGAGGTATGGCATAAAAATGCAAGCACAGGAAAAGAAACCAAACTCATGGAAAAGAATTATCAAGTTGAGGGTTGGATGCGATAGATAAAAGCACCTTTTTTGCAGTGTTAAACGAATAGGTCAATCTTCATATCGAAAAAGGACAAAGACATAACGGAATACTTGGTCATATTTGTAGCCGAATTTGCGTTTGGCGAAGCAAAAAAACTATTATCGTTACAAGTTTTTTTTGGCAATTATATACCTTTTGACCCATGTTGATTGTCAAAGTCTTGTCAATTGTGGGGCAGCATCTCGGAGAGATGCGATTTCTGTTACCCCATACGTAGTGTGGGGCTTGCGCATAACCCATAGATATGATGGACGTCGCTGCCCTACACTCTGCTATGCTCGTATAGGGTAACAGAAATGTGACCTCTTCGAGGTCGGCGGGTCTAACAGTATATAGTTGCCTATTTTTTTATTCTCACTAAACAAAAACGAAGCCCGAGAAAATTCCCGGGCTTCATTCGTTTTTGCAAATTAGTAATTCTTATTTGAAAGCGTTCTCGCTCAAGCCTTTGCCGCTCAAAGCAAGATCCTTCATATAGCCTGGAACTGGCTTGCCAAGATACTTGTCGACGTAAATCTTGGCAAGATACTGACCGAGCATGAAGCCGTGGCCACGCAAGCCTGTCAGCATACCGGCTTCCGGATCGACGATGTAGCGCGGTTCCATGTAGTAGCCCGACCAAACGGCGTGGAAACCAACCGAAGCGAGGTTTGGAATCCAGTCGGCGAAGACTTCGCTCACCACCTGCAGGAATTCCTTGCTGTTGTACTTCAGGTTCTGACGTGCCTCGAAAGCATCGCAGTCAGGCGAAGCGCAACCGATGATTTGTCCGGTGTGCAGGAACTGCTGTCCGTAAACGGCTGAGAAGCCTTTGTAATGACGGCGATCGATAATCATATCCAACGAATCGCCCTTGACGCCCATATTCGGCAAACGGCGTGTGATGAAAGCCTGGTGCTTGACAGGATACATCTGTGTATCAATGCCTAACATGTCGGTGAACTTTTCGGCGCCCCAGCCCATTGCGTTGACGAAATGGTCGCAGCAGAATTCAATGTACTGCTTGTCGTGGGTGCGGACCAAAGCGTAATATTTGCCACCTTGCTTGCTCACCGAAAGCAGTTCGCAGTCTTCCATCAGGCGGCCACCGTTCTGGATGGCGATGCCACGGATGAAATCGATGGTGCGGCCTGGCGTTGCCTGCCAGCAGTCGTTCGAAATCAGGGCGTGAGAATAGATATTGCTGTCCATGTTCCACAATGGCGAAATCTCGTTGCGGAAATCCTTCTTGTCAATCATGTAGGCATCGCTCCAAGCGCGTGAAGCGTCCAAAGCCTTGTAGGTTGCATCGTCGTGAACCAGATTGACATAGCGCGTCATCTTGAAATTGATGTTATGGACGGACTGTATTTCCTTGAAGATTTCGAGATTGTGGTTGGCAATATCGGAAATGTCGGGGTTAGAGAAAGCCGGACGGCCACCGCCGATGCAACGCCACGACGAACCTCTGTCGTAGTTGACCAAAACAGGTTTTTTTCCCGCCTCGGCGAAATAACGGAAGGCGCCGCTACCGGCAATACCGCCACCGGCAATCAGCACTTCGACAGTTTCCTTCTTGACATCATTATTGGTCGGGAACACATAGACTTCCTTGGCATTCGGATTGTAGACATCGCCCAAATTCACCTGACTTGCCAAAGGAGCACGCGGCGACGAGTCGCCAATGACTTCAATGCCGTAGGAACGCAAAATCTGTTTGGCTCTTGGCACGCAGCGTTTGCCACGGCATGGACCCATACCCATGCGCGTGATGTGTTTCAGTTCGTCAACGGAAATGTATTTGCGGTCGCCAATGACATCAAGGATGGTCTTCAGATCGATGTCTTCGCAGTGGCAGACGTAAGTTTCGCTTTCCACATCGTGAACCGGCTTGAATTCCAATGGTTTCGGATATCTTTCCTTCAAGATGAAGCCACGGGCGGCAACCAGTTCTTCACCACTGATGGTGGTAGCCTTCACACGGACGACATTGGTCTTGTTATCCTTCTTCAAAACCTTTTCGATCACGCCTTCGCCAACCTTCTTGCCGTTGTTGTCAATCAGGAAGACTTCCTTGCCTTCTTCAACTTCATATTCAACAGGCAGGAAGAGCGTGTTCTTGTTCAAATCGTAACCGAAAATGGCCAAACCCGGGCAATGGTTGACGCACTGCATACAGCCGATGCACTTCGTGTAATCGACGATAGGCGTGACATTGGTGCTTGCCTTGGTGATGGCGCCTTGCGGGCATGAGAATGAGCAAGGGTTGCAGGCAAAACCATAGAGGCAGTCAAGTTGGACAAACGGCTTTGCAAACATACGGTCACGGTCAGGCAGATTCGGCTTTTCGAGCACACGCACCGGACGCTGTTGCGAGTCAATATATTGTCTTGAAATCTCAAGATATTCGTCATAATTGAAGCGGATGCCAAGGTTCTGAGCCACTTCGAAAGCAGCCTGCTTGCCACGCAACACGGCGCTTGTGCCTTCGCCGATGCGGATGGCATCGCCACAGCCGTAAGTGTTCAGGCCGAAGACCTGTTTGCCTTTTGTAAGCAACTGGTCGTCAGGAATCAAGCCCGTGCAAATGTTGATGATGTCGATGTCGTTGATGATTTTTTCAGTGCCTGGAATTGGCTTGAAGTTCTGACATTCGGCAATGACAGCACCCTTGATGCCGCTGTAATCTTCATTCGGAATGGCTTTCAGCAAAACGTGTGAAGTCATAATCGGGATACCGAGACGGCGCACACGGTTGGCCTGAACCGGGAAACCGCCTTCGTGGTCCATGCCTTCGATGATGGCCTTGATGGTTGCGCCAGCCTGCATACCTTGGTATGAGGTCAGATAACCGATGTTACCAGCACCCACAGTGAGGACTTTCTTGCCCAGCAAAGTATGTTCCTGATTCATCATCTTTTGGAAAACGGCAGCGGTGTAAACGCCTGGCACATCATCATTTTCGAAGGTCGGCATGAACGGCACGGCACCTGTTGCCACAACCAAATGTTCAGCATCGACATAACTGATTTCCTGCGTGCTGATATTCTTCAGGGCAATGCGTTTGCCTTCGAGCAGATCCCACACGATATTGTTCAGCAAAATGCCTTCGCGGTTGTCGCCGGCCAAAGTCTTGGCGATATCAAAACCACGCATTCCGCCGAATTTCTTTGCCTTCTCGAAGAAGAAGAACTGGTGGGTCTGCATGTTGAACTGACCGCCGATGGTGGCATTGTTATCGATGACCATGTTCGGAATGCCAAGTTCGATGAGTTTTTCGCGGCAAGCCAAACCGGCAGGGCCGGCACCGATAATGGCCACGGTGGTCTTATATATCTTGACTTCCTTCTGCGGATTGGCTTCCACATCGGGCTGATAATCCTTTGGAATTTCGCGCACTTCCTTCACGCCATCGACTTTGGTGATGCAGATACGGCGAATCTTGCCATCGACAAGCATTTCGCAAGCGCCGCATTTGCCAATGCCACATTCAAGGCTTCGGTTACGGCCATCGAGGCTGTGGCTGTGAATTGGGAAACCGGCTTGATGAAGGGCGGCGGCAATGGTCTTGCCACGCTGACCTTTTACGGTCTTGCCTTCATACAGGAACTCCACGAGGTCTTCCTGCGGAATGTCAAGAATTGGATGTTTTTCGATTTTATACATAATACAATGAATTTGAGTTAGTCATAAATAGAAGCGCAAATGTAGAAAAAAACAATTTTTGATTGACAATATTTTTTTTGTTAAAATGTTAATTGAACTGTAGATTGCTCATATTAC
>JAGHSL010000080.1 GCA_018065885.1 Candidatus Limimorpha equi | reverse complement strand
TTTCAGCAATGAAAAACAAACTTCATTCAAATACGAATCGCGAATCGCAAAAAATTGTACTTTTGCTCCAAATCTATAGTCATGACCAACAACACTTGCTGTACGGATGAACACAAAGGGCTGCGCTTCAACGGCTTTTCCATTGTGTTTATGCAGACTTTCGTAGTGCCTTACGGCTTTGAGTTCGATATTGAAAAAGCTGTTGGAACGGGTCTTTTCGAACGCATTGAAAAAGACATCGATTCGCAGATTTTCGTCTTGCCACCCAACCAGAAGAGCATCGCCCGTTTCAAGTTGCAAGGTTTCCACATGGACATCAAGCTCGATGATCCGTATGTGGTTCATCTTGAGGGCGATATATATGTCGAGATGTCGCTTTTCTTCAATAAGACCGTCTCTTTGACCTATCGTTTGGTGAACGATGGCAAAGCCTTCAAAAGCGACAATTTGCTCACTACCGATCATCTCATCGCTTTGGCGGCGCTCAACATGGGTGCCGAACACTGGAGCATGAATGATGACGACAGCGACGGCACAAATATCAACTTAGAACTGAAGAGTGTTGATGTCTCCGACCTTCAGGTCTTGGAGGACGGGACGCCTTGTCCCGACAACCGTCAGACCATCGATTTGGAAGGGGCGACAAATACTTTTGAGTTGGTCTGCCAGCGTTATAAGAACCTTGTGCTTCAGCATTGCCTCAGTGCCGTCAGCAGCCGCAAGCGCGGCAAATTCAAGGTGGAGCCAATGCGCGACCTGAATTACGTGATGGTTGACATTTGGGAGGATTTGCAGCATTACGACGACACTTTCCAAAACCTCGGTTATGACGAAGCAGGCATCATCAGCCACATTTATGAGCATCACAAAAAGGAATTGGTCGGACTGATGACTTCCTATCCTGGCGAATGGCCTTTCCGCACCGAAGAGTCGTATGAAGATGTCTGCGGCTGCAACATCGCCATCGACACTGACGACTTGGTCTTGGTCAATCAGAACATGTGCGTGGTGTTTGGCACTTACGGCTTGCGCAGCGCTGATGCGCCGACCGACTGGGCGGAACATCTTGCCGAACGTTCGCATTATCACGTTTCGTGGCCTGAATATCTCTTGATTTTGGAAATGATTTTGGCGAAGAAATTCACTATAGGCTATGTGAATCAGCGGCTTGTGGATTTCACCTTGACCGATTCCGAGGATGTCGACCCGCAGGAAATCATCGCTGCCAATTCAAGAATCAGCATCGAGATGACAAATTTGCTGCTGCAACTTGATGCCGTCAAATATTCGAAATTCGTCTCTCACAAAATCATGTTCGACCGCACGGTGAAACGCCTTGAACTCGATGAGGATATGGAGAAACTGGAAAACATCATGAACCGCGTCAACGACTCGATGCACAACCTGAGCGAGTACAAATCGATGAAACAAAGCAATACGCTGAACATCGTATTAGGCTTGATATCAGCGGTTTCGCTTCTCGAAATATTGTTCCAGCCTATCGAGTTGCCTTTCATCAGTCTGGCCGCTGGCGAAAACCAGTCGGAGCACATGGCCAATGGCCTGATATGGTTTTCCGCCATCCTGATGGTTCTTGCCTTGTTCCTTTCGGTGGTGCTCATCGGCAAGGACTTTTTACGTTCCTTATTCAAACGCAAGAGAAAATGAAAACATCGAATTATACGATAAGAGAAGCGGTTATGGCTGATGCGGAAAGGCTTCAAGAGGCTTTCATCGGTCATATCAATGCGCATGCCGAATACATTTCGCATGGTGAAATACAAATGGGTGTTGGCGTGGCCATTCATACCGAAGATGGTAAATTTGCCGGTCGGCCTTCGCCAAATGCTGCCGAAATGTGGCACAAATACATCATCGAACATCTGGCTTCGGATGATGCCGCAGTTTTTGTAGCGGAAAACGCTGAAAGACAACTGCTTGGATTTTCCGTCATTGATATTGAAGAAGATGGCGCCGAACCGTTTGGCATGTTGTGCGATTTGCTCGTTTTGTCCGAAAACCGTTCGCAAGGCATCGGCACCGCCTTGATGCAGCGCGATTTTGCTTGGTTCAAGGAGAAAGGCATAAAAGACATTTATCTTGAATCGGGATGCGAGAATCATTCGGCTCATGCTTTCTTCGAACATCATGGTTTTGAACATGTTTCGAATATTTATAAACTATTATAAATCAATAAAATGAAACTAAATTCTTATATCAAAAGATCTTTGCTCATCGCAATATTGACGGTTCTTTATATCAATGGTTTTGCTCAAGTCATTGGTAAATTCAGCACTTATTACGACCAGCGCGAACTGTTGTTTGAGACCTTGCCGACTTCGTACCGCGACATCATTTTCTTAGGCAACAGCATCACCGATGGCGGCGAATGGAGCGAGATTTTTCAAAACAGACACTGCAAAAACCGTGGCATCAGCGGCGATGTGTGCGATGGCGTGCTCAACCGCTTGACAACCATTACCAAAGGTAAGCCCGCAAAGGTTTTCCTGATGATTGGCATCAACGATTTGGGCCGTGGCGGCAATCCCGACACCGTAGCGGCAAAAACACGGCAAATCGTCAGAAGAATCAAGGCTGAATCGCCGCGCACAAGGATTTTCATTCAGAGCGTTTTGCCCGTCAACGACCATTACGGCATGTTTGAAGGCCACACGGCACGTTGGAAAGACATTCCCGTAACCAATGCATTGCTGCAGCAAATCGCTGAGGAAGAAAACGTTACTTACATAGATTTGTTTTCGCGTTTCGCTAATGCAGAAGGTAAAATGAACCTCGATTATTCGAATGACGGCCTGCATCTGACGGGAAAAGGCTACCAAGTTTGGCGTGATGCCGTAAAACGATATTTTTAAATCTTTGAATCTTAAATCATTAAATCATTAAAATACACAAATTATGGATCTCGTAAACATTTTAAGTTCTTTGGCAGGCAATGACACTGTCAACGAAATCAGCAAGAAATTCAACATCGACACCAACAAGGTGTCATCAGTCATCACCAGCGCCCTTCCGACTTTGGTTGGCGCTATGCAGAAAAACGCTTCCACCGAAAGTGGTGCCGCAGCATTGGCAAAGGCTCTCGGCGATCATGCCGGCAACGCAGGAAGCATGCTCAGCAACCTGAAAAACGTCGACCTTAACGACGGTTCAAAGATTTTGGGTAAGATTTTGGGCAGCAACGCTTCATCAATCTTCGACAAAATCGGCAAGCAGACTGGCACTACAAGCGGTCAGGTGAACAACATCCTTTCATCCATCGCTCCTGCCATGCTCAACCTCATCGGCAAAATGAAGAACAACAACAACACTGGTAATGACGCTCTCGGCGCATTGCTCGGCAGTGTCCTCGGCGGCGGTGCATCAAGCAATGCAGGCGGCGGTTTGGGCGGCATTCTTGGCGGCTTAGGCAAATTGTTTGGAGGTAAATAACACATTTTCAGCAATTTAAAACTATAGAACCTTGCCTTTTGGTGAGGTTCTTTTTTCTATCCGACGCAAAAAAGCAAACCATAAATTACACAATTGCGTATTTTTTTGCTCGTTTGATGGTTTCGTATTATCTTTGCAAGCTGAAAGCATCATGAAAAGGCATCTTATCATATTGGTTTTCATTTTTTTAGGTATATCAGCAGGTTTTGCCCAACGCATCGGTGGCGGCTTGCTGATAGGTCCTGCGTTCTCGACCATGAAATTGGCCGACAACGATTCGACACGTTTTCGCACGGATTTCTGTGGCGGCATTCGCATTGCATTGATTCCCAAGAATTCCATTTTTGGTGCAGAAATCGATGTGATATATTCGCGTCAAGGAATGAAAACCAAATCAGGAACCGACGAAGACAAAAACAGGTTTCATTATATCGAAAAGTCTTCCTACATCAATGTGCCGATATTGTTGAATGTCTACATGCGGAAATGGAACGAAGAAGACGAAAGCGAAGCAAAAATGGCGCGATTGCGTGTTGGCCCATACATCGGTTTCTGCTTCGGCGGCAATGATGTTGTGTCTACAAGAACAAATAGAGATACGAAACAAGCTATTACACCTTGGAAAACAGGTACTTACAACAGCTTTGACTATGGTTTTACGACAGCCATCAGTTATTGGTTTATTGAAATACGCTATTCCTTGGGCTTGAATAACGTGTTCAAAGGCGATGGCGTTTCAACCAATCATGTGATTTCAGTCACTTGGTCGGATGTGTGGTGATTTACAGTTGTTTATAATATAGGTTTCTCGTTAAACCACCATATTTTTCTTCCGTCTTGGCATAGCGATAACCTTCCTTCAGGAAATTATTGATGCTGAAATTGTTGTTCGGCGCACAAGTCGTGCAAAGCAAATTGAAGCCACGTTGAACAGCCAGTTTTTCCACTTCCTGAATCAGTTTCTGCTGTAAACCCAAACCGCGATAGCCATCTCTCACCAGAAATAATTTCTGATTTGCAGCCTTAATGCCTAATTTTTCCAATTCATCAAGTTCTAAAGCCTCGCTGTCTCGTAACCCCGTAATCTCGTTGTCCAAAAGTCCCACCACATCGTGCGCATGGTCTTCTTCCAAACATTGCGGCACATAAAGGACGCCAATGGCAACGAGTTTTTCATCATCCCAAAAGCCCAAAGTCATATTCGGCTCCTGTAGGCATGACGCAATCATTTCGGGCGAATTATGCCGCAAAACCGACTTGTCGGGCAAAGAAGCGTAAACCGTCTCGTTCAATTCGACAACGGCTTGAAAATCAGTGATTGTACATTGATGCAGTTGCAGGTTCATTTTTACATGTCTTTTAGGGATAAACCCATTAATTCCACTTGAAAGCCGTGAAGGTTTTTCTTGATTTTTTCGTATTTTTCCTCCAATAACTTTGTATTGTAACGTTCAGGATTGCGTTTTACTTCGGCGACAATAGCGCGTTTGTTCAGTTTTTCAATGGCAATCAGGTCAATTTCATTTTTTCCGTCTGATGCCCACCAATTTCCAACTTCGGTTGTATCAGGCTTTTCGCCATACAGTTGACGGAAATATTTTTCCAACACAAAACCGCTGAATTGTGGATAGTTTTGTGTGATGTCTTTGGCAAGCAAATCGAATTTTCCGAGTTCCACCAAACTGCGGTTCGATTCGATGAAACGGAACCAAAAGCACAGAAAATTATCTTCAATGTGATACTTAATTCCTTGACTATTAGGTTTTGACCAAAGAGGACGCATTTTGCGTATCAAGGAATAATCCGTTTCCAAAGTTTCAAGATAACGCCCCGTGTTTTTCTCGACAATGCTGTCGATTTCCGATTGTGAAGTCATGCCATTAGCGATGAGTTGCAGGATGCTGTAATAAATCTGGTAACGTTTGCCAAACTCACCCACTAACAATTCGGTGCCTTCCTCAATGAAAACTGACGATGGATTGCAAACGGCTTGTATCATGTCGTTCCACGTTTTGCAACCGCTTTCCATCAGTTGTGCCACATATTTTGCCACGCCACCCGTTATGGCATACAACATCAGCAAATCTTCAGCGGTATAATTGGGATTGTAATCATGGAAAATCTGTTTTAAAGTGCTGATTGAAAAAGGTTTCAGCACTATTCTTGCGGTTTTTCGGCCAAACAAAGGTTCCTTGCGGTCTTCAAAAATCCGCTTCATCATGGAATAGATGCTGCCGCAGGCAATCAGATGAATATGCGCCTCATTTTGGTTTTGGTCCCAAACATTCTGAATTTGTGAAATGATGGATTCATCCAGTTCCATAAGTCGCTGAAATTCATCGATTACCAAAGTCACTTGCTGCTGACGGCTGTATTGCATCACCTCGTTGAGCAAAGCCGAAAACCTGACGGCTTGTCCATAGATATGAATGCCCAAAACAGTCTCAATCTGCTGCTGAAACTCCTGACACAGAATCTGTTCCGACTTTTTCCCGACAAAGCAATACAAGTATTTCTTGTGTTCAAAAGCCTTTACAAGCAAGGTGGTCTTTCCCGTACGGCGGCGGCCTATCAGCACCGTGAATTGCGAGACTGAATGTGACAAATCGTCCAATCGGTGCAGTTCCTGTAATTCGGTTTCCCTATCGTAAAACTTCATAGTTTAAAATTTACAAATTTGTAAATTACAAATAATTTAATTTGCAAAAGTAGATATTTTTATTTGAATTACAAGTTTTTATAGAACAAAATTCAGGGATAAAATGAATTGGTGTAAGAAATTTTCCTCTCACCTAAGGAAATTCCTTTCGACAAACTCAGGGAGCTAAATACTCCTAACTCCTAACTCCTAATTCCTCACTCCTCACTTTCTTCCTTTTCCTTAATCATCATCCTTTCATTTATTTTGTTGAAGGACCATTGCAACATTCCAAAAACATATTGGCGCATTGAATCAACACGTTGGGGCTGCAAAGCGGATACATCATCTGTCTGGCCAATGGCATAATGGTACAATTTGCCATCTTTGTCAGTCACACGGTACACATAGAAATATTCCTCGTCCATTACGCCAATCTTGTCATCGGAACTGAAATAGGCGAACTTTCTGGGTTGCCGGAGCAAATCAAGTCCACAAGTGTTGTTTAAGGAAGTGAAAGGCATCATGCCAAGCAAAGTTGGACCAAGGTCAATCTGAAGCGCCAGTCCATCGTAACGCGAAGGTGTTATCTTGCCTGGATAATAAAACAGCATCGGCACATGATGATAGGACAGAGGCATATCGTATTTGCTTGAACCCCATACTTGTCCGTGGTCGGCTATAAATACAAAGACCGTGTTGTCAAACCATGGTTGCTGCCGTGCCATGCACATCAGTTCACCAATAGAATAGTCGGCATATTCCACCATTTGAGTCTCTATTTTTGAAGTGGAAGGATGAAAGCCGATATCGTCGGGCAGATAATAAGGTGTGTGGTCACTACAAGTCATAATGACGGTTAAGAAAGGTCCGTCTTTGGCCACACTGTTGCAATGCTCTACGGCGTGGCGCATCAATACATGATCGGGAATGCCCCAAGTGCCTATGATTTCGTTTTTCGGATAGTACGATTGACCAATCACGCTGTCGAAAGCATTACTGTAAAGAAATCCCTGCATGTTGTCGAAATTCTCATCGTGAGTCATCAGATAAGCCGTACTATAACCCGCTTTTTTCAGTTGTTGAGGCAGACCATCCATCTGAGGAACGATAGTATGTTTCATAGTGTGTCGGGCTAACAGAGCTGGATGTGAGTACAAGGAAGAATAAATCCCATTATATGTGTGAATGCCAGCCGAATAAGTGCGTGTGAAAACCAATCCGTTAGCCATCAGACTATCCAAAACTGGTGTTAGTGAACCTATGCTGCTGCTTTCTGCCAGACAAGTTTTTTCAGCCGTCATCGACTCCATAATCACCATTACAACGTTAGTGCCTTCAGGCAGTGGTGCTGTAAGGCCAGCAAACATCAGGGTACTATCAACAGGACTATTATGTTCAGCTTGGTAAACAGCTTCTGCCGAGGCTGAATCGGTCAGGTCGAGTGGCTTATTGACGCTTTTGTTCAACTCTTCGGCACTCTTGATAAAAGTGAATACGGGATTGAGTCCTATTTGATTGAGAAATGGATCGCTACAGAAGTATGCCGTTCCGACACGTATGGGGCTTTTTTTGTTCAGTCGGCCACGCATACCCGCAAATATGGCCAAAGCCAACAGCAGACTTACCACTATGGCCCAGCCTAATGGCGCAAAGGTGTCGAGATTGTTGCGCAACGTGTGGCGGTAAATGCTCCGCATGGCAAACCAATAGCCGACGGCAACAGCCAAAAACGCAAAAAGGAAAACAATATAGCGAGGCTCAGAAAGAATCATGCTGGCAATAATCCAAATGGAATCGGCCTCCTGTGTCGCCACGGCATCCAATCTGACGAAAAAAGTGTTGAAAAACGGAATGTCGGCCGCACAAGCCAGAAATCCAACAATGTAGAACGTCACGATGATGTGATGTATAATTTGATGATAGACCTTTGATCGTATGTGTGCCAGCTCGGCCACAATAAGCATCAAGGCGGGCAATGCCAGGAAATAGCAGCTTATCACCGTGTCGAAACGCCAACCCATTAGCAGAGCTTTTGGATACAAGCCTTCAAAATCAGGCCAGTTTTCGCAGCCGTTGCAATACACTAATGTATTGACAACACGAAACAGCGTGAAAATGATAATGCCTAATAAATAGGAAGTTAGCAGGTAATTCAGTCGGGGGATTTTTTTATTTTTCATTCCTTATCAAATTCATATCAACCGCAAAATTACATTTTTTACCTTAGATGCCGTTTGTTATTTAAGAATCATTTGCGTGTAGAGGTACACTGCCATGCGGCTCAATACGCAAACAGATGGTTTCGCAATGCCAGGCAGCGATGTACAGGTCACAAATCTCCCCAAATAAAATCAACATAAATGCAAGAAGCGCACTATGCAATTGCTAGTACTTTCGTTTTCGGTTAGCGGAGGCATGCGGTGCGTCCCTACAGTTCCTTATTATAATACACCTTGTAAAACTTTCCTTTTTCGTCTTCGCCCTGTTCGATTAAATCGCGATTGCCGTGAATGTAGATGTGGAAATTCTTATCCAGTTTGATGACGCTTTTGAATGACCGTTCCTGCTTTTTCACCGCTGTCCCGTTGATTTCGAAATTGTCGGCAATCTCAATGTCTTCGCGCTGGGCGTAATTGTCCTTGAACTTGTGAAAACTCTCAATGACAGCAGGTTGTTCAATCACTTCGTTCACAAATTCGTCCATGTCGAAGGTCTCCTTTTCCTTGAAGAAAGCCACGGAGCGGTTGAGTAAATCGGCTTGGTCGGCTTTGGAAACCTCGAATTGCTGCGGCAACTCCTTGGTGACGAAATTCTTGGTCAAGGAAAGCACCGTGTTGGTGTGGAAATATTCGTTGGCTTTTTGGAAAACATGCAGAAATTCGTCGGTCCAGAAATGGGCATCGCTGCGGTTGGTGTTGTCGACAATGGTGACCAGAAAGCCGTCCTCGCGTTCCAGATTGTAAATCAGGCAGCCTTTGTCGAGTTTCTTAGTGTTGATGCCTTGTTCGGGCGTGAGGTCGAGGCCTTCTTCCGAAGTCCAGACGCGAAGGAAAGTGTCCTTGTTTTCCGATTTGAAAAGCCCGATGGCATCGCAATGGTTGCCGCCAATGCTGCAATCGGTGAAATGAACCACATAGAACTCGCCCGCCTTGATTTTCGGGTGGTCACTTTTTTCGTATAGATGCTTGGCGAGTTTTACCGAATTGATATACAGGCTTTCAGGATCGTCGAAAATCTCACTGACCATGCCATAAACCTCGTTGTATTTCAAATCCGATTCGTGAATGAAATGAAACTGTTCCTCGGCAAGAAAAACCTGCAAGAAATACTCATGCAGGATGTTACGCATCTCATCGTTGGTGGAGAGAAGGCTTTTTGAGCAGATGACACCTTCTTCGGCCTGTTTGTTGCCGACGAAGTGTAAAGCCATGTTTTTTATTACTGACATATCGCTTGATTTGGATGTGCAAAAGTACGAAGAAATGATGTTTGGGTGAAAATATGGCCGAAAAACACAAATAATCAGATAGCAGGAATTGAACATTCATACGTTTTGGCCGATGACATTGAAAGGCCGATAGACAACAAACTCC
>JAGHSL010000451.1 GCA_018065885.1 Candidatus Limimorpha equi | reverse complement strand
GCTTTAATGTCGGCAGCCACCTGTTCGAGGTTTACGCCCTCTTCCAATTCCACATAAACCATGCGGCGGTGAATGCCTTCGCCTAAAGGAATGGTAACCGACAAAGCGTTTTTCACGCCTTTTTTGCCGCGCACACATACGCTGTGACCCATCGACATGCCTGGACCGAAATTTGTATAAGTCAAGCCCTTAGGGGCAAGACCTTGCAGCAAGGTGCGAACCACCGAATCCGACCCCGGATCCCAGCCCGCTGCTATCACGCTGACGGTTTTCGTTTCCTTATTGATAGACATCAGCTCATGACGGTATTCAGGAATAGAACCATGAATATCGAAAGAATCGACCGTATTGATGCCTAAAGGCAGAATCTGTTTGGCATATTCGGGACAACTGCGTGTCGGCAAGGCCAGAATCGCGACATTGACATCTTTCAGTTCCTGAATATCTTTCACAACTTTATACGGCATCAATTCCAAGGGCCTGTTTTCATCGCCCTGACGGCGCACAATGCCGGCAATCTCAAAATCGGGTGCCGTTTCCAAAGCCTGCACCGCATAACGGCCTATATTGCCGTAACCTACGACGGCTGCTCTAATCTTTTTCATTTCAATTGTATTTTGATGAGCAAAAATAGGAAAGTTTGCATTAAAATATTACCACATTAATAAAAAACATTATTTTTGCCGCGTAAAAATAATGTAACAACGGTTACAGTAACGGTGGTTACAATAATATATCTTTTATAACAATTTAGAACTCAATAAAATGAAATTCTACAATAGAGAAAAAGAATCGGATGCACTTGCAAGAATTGAATCCATTTCCAAGGATTTTGCTCAAATGACAGTCATCAGCGGCCGACGGCGCATAGGCAAGACCGCATTGATAAAGCATTATTCGAAAAGCATACCTTTTGTCTATTTTTTCGTTGGACGCAAAAGCGAGGCCATGCTCTGTCAGGAACTTACGGAAATCATAAGCGAAACACTTGATGAGGAATTGGGCGACTTCACTTCCTTTTCAAAACTGTTCGCCGCCATCATGTCAATCTCCAAAAGGAAGAATTTTACCTTGGTTTTCGATGAGTTTCAGAACATTAGCGGCGTAAATCCTTCATTTTTCAGCGACATGCAGAACATCTGGGACAGCCGAAAAGACGAAAGCCACATCAACCTCATTTTGTGCGGTTCCATTTATTCCATGATGCGCAAAATATTCGACGACAGGCACGAACCGCTTTTCGGAAGAGCGACCAACAAATTAAAGATTGAGCCATTCACAATCAGCACTTTAAAAAACATCATTTCAGAATACAACCCCGATTTCAAGCCCGACGACTTGCTGGCATTTTACATGATTAGCGGTGGCGTAGCGAAATATGTCGAGCAAATGGTCATGCAATCAGCCTTTACAAATGAAAAGATTTTAGATGCCGTTACGCAAACCGGCTCCTATTTCATTGACGAAGGCCGCGATGTGCTATCCGAGGAATTTGGCAAGGAATACAGCAATTATTTTTCGGTCATGGCGGCCATTGCAAGCGGAAAAACCACGCGAGGCGAAATCACAAGCCACATCGGACTGGAATCGGGCGGCTATCTGGACAAATTGGAAAAAGAATACAATTTGGTTTCGCGGCAAAGGCCTTATCTGCAAGGCGAAAACACGAGGAATGTCCGTTATTTTATTAACGATAATTTCCTGAATTTCTGGTTCCGTTTCATTTACAAGTACCGCAGTGCCATTGAAATCGGGAATTTCGGTTATGTACGCGACAAAATTTCAGCCGATTATGAGACCTATTCAGGATTCATTTTGGAACGTTATTTTAGGCAAGTTTACATGGAAAGCGGCTTTTACAGCACAGTCTCAAACTATTGGAACAGAAGCGGAAAAGATGAAATCGACTTGATTGCTGTCAATCAAAACGAAAAACAAATAGTCATCGCCGAATGTAAACGTAACCCACAGCGAATTGATATTGATATTCTGAAAGAAAAATCGAATGCCATTCTGAACGCCCATAAAAAATGGGACACACAATTCATTGGACTTTCGTTAGATGACATGTAACTGAATAACAATTTTGCAGACCATATTCCTTTGAAATTATTAATGCTACACTCAACATTTTTCTTACATTTGCAACCCAAATTCATCACTACAATGAAAAAGTCTTTTTTTATCATTTTGCTCTCGTTGGCATGCATTTTCGCAAATGCGCAAGCCATCGAAATGACCTATCGTTACAACAGCCCTTTTTCAAGGACACTCGATGGGTATGAAATCCTCAACTTTGAAGGATGCCGTCCAATGGGCGACATCGGCACACCGATTTTGCCTTGGCAAAGCGTCAGTCTGATGCTGCCACAAGGTCAGGAAGCCAAATCCATTTCCATTGAATTCAGTGATTTCGTAGAACTTGATGGTCGTCACGACCTCTATCCCGTTCAGCCCGAACGCCCAATTTCGGCAGAAGGACCGTTTGAATTTGTGAAAAATGAGGAACTTTACCGCTCGTCTGAGAGTTTTCCAATCCGCACGGAAAGCGAAGTCAAGACACAATATATGAACGGCGTAGGTTTTGCCCTCAGCGGATTCACGCCCATGCGCTATGTGGCCAGCACGGGAACTGTCAGCTATGCCCGCACCGTGAAAGTGAAGGTTGAGACCATGGCAAGCCGCAGCGACCAAAGCCGCAAATTGTGGCTCCGTCCGGAAAATGTCAGTATCATGAAGAAACTCGCCCAAAACGAGGATATGCTTTCAACCTACCAACGCCGTGATGCCATGTTGCCCGAGTATGAAGTCCTCGTCATCACGCCTGAAACCTACATCGGCCATTTCGATGATTACATTACCCAATATGCACTGCAAGGTCTGCGCGTGCGTGTGGCTTCTACCGAAGAAATCTACGATGCCATGGAAGGCCGCGACAACAAGGAGAAAATCCGCAATTACATCGTTGATGAGTACGAAAAAAACGGCATCACGATGGTCGTTTTTGGCGGCGATGTTGACCTTGTGCCACACCGCAGCCTCTGGTGCCATGCCCAGGATGGTTACGATGACTATGTTCCTGCCGACCTCTATTATGCTGGTTTAGACGGAACTTGGAACGAGGACGGCGACAACAAATGGGGCGAAATCGGCGAAGATGACCTCTTCCCAGAAATCGGCATTTCGCGTCTTCCTTTCAACAACATGAACGAATTGGAACTTTTGCTTGGCAAGACTTTCAGTTATCTCAACGAACCAGTTTTGGGCGAATTTCACAAGACCACACTCGCCGGCGAACACTTAGGTGATGGCTATTATGCTTCAAGCGATTTGGAACGCCTTGTCGGACAAAGCGATTTCAACGGCTACACGACTTACGGCTATGATGAAGACATTTATGAAATTGGTCGCGTTTACGAAACTCCTTACCATTGGTGGAATCCTGACGAACTGCGCGATGCCATCCGCGAAGGAACACAATATGTCAACCATTTCGGACACGCAAACACTTCATACGTCGGCGGTTGGAATAATTGGGACATCAATTCCAATCTTTTTGCCGGTGCCAATGGCGTTGACCATAACTACACCGTTTTCCATAGTCAGGGTTGCATTTGCGGCGATTTCGCCGACGACTGCATTCTTGAACGCATGGTTTTGAATCAGACGGGGGTCATCGTTGCATCGGGCAACTCGCGCTATGGCTGGTATAGCACCGCCGGCGATGCATCATCGGCACACTTCAACCGCGAACTCGTTGATGCTCATGTCCATGACCGTATTCCTGAATTGGCTTTGGCTTTCAAAGATGCCAAAATCATGATGGCGCCATACGTCACAATGTTTGGCGAAAGCGGCACAATGCGTTGGACGCTTTATGCTCTCAATGTCATCGGCGACGGCACACTCTCCGTTTGGTTTGACGAGCCATTCACTCCAATCGTGGAGTATCCCGAAGTGCTTGAATTAGGCACGCGACTCATTCCAATTGATGTGAAAGACGAAAACGGCAATGGCCTGCTCCACTTCCGCTGCAACCTTTTCAAAGGCGATGAACTCATTGGCGTTGCCTACACCGATGAAAACGGTCACGCCGACATTGATTTTTATCCTGTCAATAATGACGATACGCTTACCGTGGTTGTGGCAGGCATGAGCGCTTGGCCGCAAAGTTTCGAAATGACTTTCCCGAATGCCGATTGCTCATACGTCATTTACGATGCCTACGAAATCCATGATGAAGACGGTCAGGTCGATTTCAGCGAAAACCAGACCATCGACATGACATTCCGCAATGTAGGCAATTTGGATGCCGGCAATTTCACTGCAACATTGACTTGTGATAACCCTGATTATGCGGTTGTTACAAATGGAGAAGCCAACATTCCCGGATTGGCATCCTATCAATATCTCACCTTGGAAAACGCTTTTGAGTTCACGGTCAGCGACAGCATTGCCGACAATACCGAAATAGCTTTCACTTTGGTTTGCAACGATGGAACAAGTTCGTGGACAAGCCATTTCAAAGTTCCCGTCCACGCACCATATTTCGCCGTGACAAACATTGAACTTGAGGAAGTTGATGGCAATGGCAACGGCATCGCGGATTACGGCGAGACCATGGCACTGCATTTCACCATTCAGAATACAGGTTCAAGCATGGCACCTGGCACTTGCT
>JAGHSL010000308.1 GCA_018065885.1 Candidatus Limimorpha equi | reverse complement strand
GTTTTATTCAACAACGATTTTCTTAGTGACGACTTTACCGCCAATCAGATTGACGAAATACAAACCTGCCGGAAGGTCGCTCATGTCGATGGTGGCGGATTCCTTCATATTGAAACCTTTCACTTCAACACCTTGAGCATTCAAGATAAGCACGCTGATACGGCCCATGGTGTAGTCTGTCGTGATGGTCATGTTGCCCTTCACTGGGTTAGGGGTGATGCTGATCGTGAATGGGTCTTCATCGACATCTGGGTGAGATGGAACACTTAACACGATGTCGCTGTTGTTGCTGTAGGTCACGAACTTACCAGAGACTCTGAGAATCGGGTTGTCGGAATCCTGGCAATTCTGGCAGTTGTTCTGTCCGGTGACACAGTCAGGGAAGTTCGGGTGACATTCGTCAATGTAGGTCGGGTCGAATTCATACACCAAATCGCATGAGCCGTTGGTGATGTAATCATCAAGGCTGAAATCCCAAACCATACCGAAACTGCCTGGGCACCAGCCGCTTCTGTTATATGTCCAAGTGCCGTTTTGAGGCTGGCAGCCTGCCGGATTCGGATTGCAGGTTCTCCACAGATGTTGCGTGTAGACCGTTGCGCCATTAATATTGATATTGTGCGTGGCTTCGTAGAACTCAGCTGCATTGCCTGTGTTGTAGTTGCCGTTGGTGCCGCTGCTCCAATTATGACCGGTGGTCGTCAGTTTCAGACTGGCTTTTTGAACGCCTGGTGCAAATTCGACGGTGCGTGCCGGTACTGGGCAACGGTTTTCGTAGTCGCCGAAATCGTAGCCGCCAAACCAAAGTTCGTTGATGTCGACGTATGGATAATCGGGTGCGCCTTTGGTGTATTCGAAGGCGGCGACAGGATTGTAGCCGTCGCCGGTCCAAGTCTGGCAGTATAATTCAAATTCAACGAGACCTTGCAGCAAGGTGGTGAAATCGGTCACGTCCAAATCATCGTGACATTCCACGCCGAATGGGGTAATGTAACGGTACAGTTCAACCCACTCGCCACGGTAGTTCTTCACGCGGCAGTAACCCACGCGGTCGTATGGGTCGCAGTTGCCGTTCACGCAATGATGGTCGTAGTGCAAGTTGATGGCATTGAAGGCGTTGACATGGGTTGGGAAGACATATTCGCCAAAACTGTTCTGCACGCCAGGTTTAACAATCAAATCGCCATTGAAAGCGGTCACTGTCATGCTTTCATAGTCGGTCGTCACTTCAAAAGTGTTGGAAACGGTCGTAACCTTGCCGCCCGACTGCTTGATGCTGGCGGTCATGTTATAGGTGCCTGCTGCCGTCGGCTGCCAGGTCGTGTACCAGTAGCCGTTGGATGGTTTGTCGGGATAATCGGTCTTCAGAATGAAGTCTTCGCCATCGATGGTGCATTTCACTTCTTCAAACTTGATGGCATCGCATGATCGATGTAGGCACTCAAAACCAGCATCACAGGATGATTGAAATCAGGCATGTAGACCTTCGTGCCCTCGTAAGGACGGCGGATGGTGATTTCAGGTGCATAGTTTTCAGGGTCAACCACATAGAATGACTGTGTCACGGCTGGAGCGGCTTGCCATTGTGTGCCGTCGCCGTTCTGGCTGGCGCGGACTTTCACAAGGCCTTCTTCGCCGGTCAAAGTCAAAATATTACCATCCAATGTAGCAGGGCCTTCAGTGACTTCAAAAGTCACAGGCAGACCTGATGAAGCCGTGGCTTGAAGTGTAATAGGCTCATTGTAAACCAATTGGTCAGAAATAGCGGCAAAGTCGATGAACTGAGCAGCCAGACCTCCAGGAGTATGGCGGACGGTGAAGTTGTCGAACCCGCCGTAGCCGCTGTTCAGCATGAAAATGCCGTTCCATGCGGTTGGGTCGAATTTGTCGCCGCTGCCTGGGGTGAGGCCGATAGGCAGACCTTGGCAACCTGGAACAGGTTCGAACTCGCCATTCGGCACATCACGCATCATGAATAAGGTGACAGCGCCTGCGCCATCGTTGGCATCCAAGTCGATGGAAATTTTCCAGCGGTACCATTTCTGATGAGGTTCGAAATCGAAATCGAAAGCCATCGTGTTGTTCGGCAGGATGATGCCGTTCATGAAACCGTCAGGGTTTTCTTCATTGATGCCGGTGGTCAGCATGTAAATGCCGCCATCAGGGCTTGTGCCGTTTGGATTCGGGCGGATTGGCTCGTAGTTGCCGAGGATTGGAGGCAGCACCACGCCATCGCCATCGCCATCGAAACCGATGCCGAAGAAGTCGCCCCACCATTCGCGCCACATGTCACATTCAACCTCGATGATGCCGCCGGTTGAAAAATCGAAGCCGTAATCGCTGAGGCTGTGCGTGGCAATGTCGCCATAACTTGTGCCGGAGCAGACTGAGAAAACGCCAATGGTCTCGTCGGGCGTCATCATGCCGCGAGGTCCTAAAAAGCCAGTGTAAAGCGGCTTGCCGCCATTACCTGCGCTGTGCGGACGTGCCACCCAGCCTTGCTGGCCGTTGATGTTGGCATCTTCGGTGAAATCGTTGAAATCGATGTGTACCGTAGTCTGACCGAACGACCAAACCACCGACAACGTCAGCATTAGAATGAGAGATAATCTTTTCATAGGTATAAATTTAATGTGTTTGTGTTCAGTTGTGCAAAATTATGAAATTATGAAACAACTTATTTCCGATTTTTATGTTATTTTTGCCGAATCAACAAAAACAATAAACATAACTTTATGGAAAT
Source organism: Candidatus Limimorpha equi (assembly GCA_018065885.1). GTDB lineage: Bacteria > Bacteroidota > Bacteroidia > Bacteroidales > F082 > Limimorpha > Limimorpha equi. The sequence continues at coordinate 3,461 of JAGHSL010000308.1, read as the reverse complement.
TTAGACAGATGCAAATTCCCGATGCGTTTATTATGAACAATTTGTGAGGGTTTGCGTTTGAAAAAAGGAGAAAAGAAATTATGGAAATTCTATCATTATCGGAAAATGCAAAGGCCGAATATTGCGCTTCGGTCGTGAGAATCGGCGAACTGAAACCTGTTGAAAATTCTGATTTCCTGTGCCAGACCATTGTCGATGGCTACTCGATGGTTGTGCGCAAGGACGAAGTGAAGGAAGGCGACCTGATGGTTTACTGCTGCAACGAGACGCAGCTGAACAAGGAGTTTCTTTCGGTCAATAATCTGTTTGAACTGTCGAGCCGCGAACTCAACGCCAATTATCAGGAAGTCGAGGCTCTGATGGCCGAAGGCAAAGAGGACGAAGCCAAACGCAAGGTGGGTTTCTTCAACAAGCACGGGCGTGTCAAGATGATTCGCCTGAGAGGTTGCCCTTCGATGGGTTTTCTGGTCAGCCAGAAGGCCATCGCACGTTGGAAGCCTGAATTTGCAACGCTGAATCTTGAGGATTGTGTCGGCAAGGATTTCGACACCATCTGCGGCGATTTGTTCATCAAGGTTTATGTGCCATTCGTCCAGCCGAAACGCGAACAGCGCAGCCCTCGTTGGGATAAGCGTCTGAAACGTTACGACAGAATGATTGAGGGCGAATTTCATTTCCATTACGAAACCGATCCGCTGAACAAGAATATCGGCCTTTTCAAGCCAAACGACATTGTTACAATCACTTGCAAACAACATGGCACTTCTTTTGTCATTGCAAACGTGCTGGTGAAATATCCTAAGACGCTGAAAACGAACATCAAATGGCTGAAAAACATTTTCGACAAACTATATGCAAAACTGCCCGAGAAATGGCAGAAGTATACCATTGGTTATGGCAATGTCTATTCGTCGCGCACCGTCATCAAGAATCAATTTCTCAGCTTTGGCGTTGATTCGCAGAGCTTTTACGACATTGACATTTGGGGCGAATACAATACTTTATTAGAGGATTATGTCGAAAAAGGAATGAGTCTTTACGGCGAAATTTGCGGCTATCTGACCGGAACCCAACAGATGATTCAGAAGGAATATGATTACGGCTGTCAGGAAGGCGAAAATTTTGTGATGATTTACCGCATCACATCGAAAGACGAAAATGGTCGTGTCCGCGACTGGAACGTGATGGATGTGAAGCAGTGGACGGAAAACCTTGTTGCCGCTCATCCTGAATTGGCCAAGCGCGTCAAGCCTATCAACGTGCTGTATCACGGTGCTTTGAAGGATTTGTATCCCGATTTGGTCATTGATGACCATTGGCACGAGAATCTTTTGGAGCGCATGAAAACCGACACGGCAAATTTCGGCATGGAGCAGAACGAGCCGCTTTGCAGAAAGAAAGTGCCACGCGAAGGCATCTGCATTCGCATCGATGATGACAGCGTTTCGGAATGTTTCAAACTGAAATGCGTAAAATTCCTTGAAAAAGAGCGTTCGCTGATTGACAAGGGCGAAGTCGACATTGAAACGGCCTCCGCTTACGGCGATGTGAATTGATGACGCCATTTCCATTGCTTTTTGAACTTGAAAAACAGTCTTTCCTTCAAAAATTTCATGTTTTGAAAGCATGAATTTTGAAAAAAATGACAAGCACCGTTAATGGAAAGATAAAATCCCTATCTTTGTACCCTTATTTCAGGCTATGAGAAAAGTAGTGACAATATCTGACATTAAGAGCGCACTCGGAATGAAAGGCTTCTTCGGGTCTTGTGTCGCCAGTGCTGCCTATGGTGTCTGCGGGTTGGGAAAAATCAATAAGGTTTTTGATTCAGCCGCTGATTATCAGGGTCGTGAGTTCGCTGAACAAGTTCTCAAGACTTTGAATATTACTTGCAACATTGAACAAAGCCAATTGGATTGTATTCCAAAGGTGGGTGGTTTTGTAGTGGTGAGCAATCATCCTTTTGGAGCTATCGAGGGCGTGATGTTGTATGCTGCCATTGCAAAAGTGCGTCCCGATTTCAAGGTGATGGCCAATTTCCTGTTGTCCCGTATTCCAAATTTGAAAGATGCGTTTTTCTCCGTCAATCCTTTCGAAAAAAAGCCTGAATGGAAAAGCAGCGTTGGCGGTGTGAAAGGTGCTATCAACCATTTGGCAGAAGGAAAAGGCTTGGGTGTGTTCCCCGCAGGTGAAGTTTCTCGCTATCATGGCCATGACTATCCGGAGGATTTGCCTTGGAGTAAGTCTATCGCTCGGATTATCAAGAATGCGGGTGTGCCGGTCATTCCGGTTTTCTGGGAAGGCCAAAACTCGCGTGTGTTCTATTTCCTTGATAGAATCAACGAAATGTTGGGCACGGCCAGACTCCCACGAGAGCTTCTGAACAAGCACGATAAGCATATTACGCTCCAGATAGGTAAACCTATCACTGTGGCCGAAATCGCTGATTTTGACGGTAATGCTGAGCTGGCGGCTTATTTGCGTTGCCGCTGCTACGCCCTCGAAGCCAACATCATCAAAGAACCGAAGAAATGCCTTTTCCAAAAGCCGAAGGCAGTTTCCAAGCCAAAGGATAATTCAGTTCTAATTCAGGAATTGGAGAAAATCCGCGAAAAGTCATTCTTGTTCTCTGCCTCGACGTATGATTGCTATTTTGCTGATTATGATGATATTCCAAACTTTATGTTTGAAATTGCGCGTCAACGCGAACTGGCTTTCCGCGCCATTGGTGAGGGAACAGGCAATAGCATCGACACTGATGAATTCGACAAACATTACAAGCATCTGATTCTATGGGATAATGCCAAACAGCAGCTGGCTGGCAGTTACCGTTTTGGCTTTGGCAACGAAATCATGGAACGTTACGGACAGAAAGGATTCTATATCAGTACTTTGTTTAATATTGATTCCTCTTTTGATAATGTTTTGAGAAAGACAATCGAATTAGGCCGATCTTTCGTTTCCGTCGATTATCAGAAGGAAATGCTGCCCCTTATGTTACTCCTGAAAGGCCTTTCAGTTGTCGTGATTCGGAATAAGGACATGGATTATTTCATTGGACCGGTGAGCATTAGTTCTTGGTATCCGAAATTCTATCAGAGTATGATTGTGCATTATGTCACTGAAAAGCATCGTGCTGCTGATAATTTGGCCAATGCCATTACATCAAAGACACCATTCGTTCCTGATTTCATGAAAGTTGATAAGAATGTGCTGTTTGCGCAAGGCATGGACTCAGTTGAGAAATTCGACAAATACATGTTCCGTCTCAGCAATGGCAATTACCGAATGCCAACCTTGTTTAAAAAGTATTTGAAGCTGAATTCCAAATTGTTGTGCTTCAATGTCGACCCTGATTTCAATGATACTTTGGACGGGTTGTTGTTATTGACTTTCAAGGAGTTCCCTGAAGAAGAAATCCTGCCATTTTTCAAGGATAGCACCGAGGAAGAAAGGCAAGA
>JAGHSL010000158.1 GCA_018065885.1 Candidatus Limimorpha equi | reverse complement strand
ATATATATATGATCGTAAATACTTAATATTCAATAAGTTATGGCTAATTTTAGAAATTTCATAATTATTCGGCATCTTGTATTTACTTTTAGATTATTCGGTGCAAAATTAGTTTTTTTTTAAACACAAGACGAAAATTGCCTAAATTTTTTGTTGCAGAATAGAGTTTGTTTTGATTTCTTCTCAAAATTTTGCAACTTCATCCCTTGGGACGCACTAACAAAAGTTAAGTGAAAATGTCAGACACAAGCCCAAAAAGATTCTCAACTTTCAAGCAAATCGTCTTGTTCTGCGCGATAATCATGCGCCAAATGAATGAAGCCAATCCTACATCACCACCAGCTTCCGATACAGTTCCACGCCGTCTTCATCGACGCAACGGAGTTCGTAAGTGCCTTTTTCAACATCGATTGGCATCTGATGGTTGAGGCGCGTCTCGCCAATGAATTTGTCGTTCAGCGACCAGAAGACCGTCTTTTGCGGATTGCGGTGCGCGATTTCGAAAATCACCTGCTGGCGGTCGCCTTTTATGCCTATCGGGATAGTCACCTTGGCATCTGATTTCGGATAGACGAAAGCCATTACATCATCGGGACGGCTTGGCCCGCAACCCGGATAGAAAGCCGGCAAAGGATGATACATGGGCGAATGACGCTTGTAGAACCACTCCATGACAGGCGGCAAGACGAAGAACACATCATAACATTTCTGGTCGACAGGATAACAATCGGGCCGCACCTGAAACTGTCGGGTAGCATCCAAAAACACCTTCTTATGATACGGGCATACGCCCATTTTGTTTTCCACATTCGGCACCCGAATGGTATCGACATGTTGGCACACATCCGATTTCGGATAACCTGACTCGGCACAGACTTCCATATCAATGCCACGCGACGTGGTGGCCGGATAAGTGTAGCTGCCATCGAGTTTCCCGACCACATCGAAAAGGATTGGGGCCGCCGAACCCACTCCCGTCAGTCCGGGACGGCCTTCGCCATCGGAATTGCCCACCCATACGCCGATGACATATCTGTCGGTCAAGCCGACAGCCCAAGCATCGCGGAAACCGAAACTCGTCCCCGTCTTCCATGCCACACGCTTTGAGGATGAGAAGCCACCCCACCCTATCTGGTCGCTCGGACGCGCCAAGCCCGTCATCACATCGAAGGTCTCAGCTATGGCTTCCGCTGAAAATGGAACAGCATCCAAATCGTTCCCTTCGACAAGCTCAGGGAGCGAGAAGTTCTCATTCACTTCGTTGGCCAGTTTCCGTCCCATTCTGCCGTAGGCTTTCACCAAATCGTAAAGCGAAGCCTCTGCCCCACCTACAATCAGCGAAAGGCCGTAATGCTCAGCATCGAACACAATACCAGAGATTTGCAGTTCTTTCAGCAAGGCATGGAAACGCGGCTGACCATATTCGCGCAAGAGATAGACGAAAGGCGCATTCAGCGAATTTTGCAAGGCCTCACGTGCCGACACCGCACCCCAATACTCGCCTGAGTAATTCTTCGGCGTGAAACCCGAAAGGCTCATCGGCACGTCGGGCAAGACCATTTCGGTCGTCAAGGTGCCATCATCGAGCATAGCGGCAAACAGAAAAGGCTTCAGTATGCTTCCCGTAGAGCGTTGCGCCTTGACCATATCCACCATGGCAGCATCGTTGGCGTCCATATTGTTGCCCAAATAAGCCACAATTTCCTCATCGAGATAATCATAAACGAAGACCGCCGCATTCTCAATCTGATTCAGCGTGTTCATTTCATAATGCCGTTTCATGATTTCCATAATGGCAAGCTGCAAATCATAGCGAATCGTGGAACTGACATGCTCGCCTTTATGCTGCCGTTCGGCATCCGAAAGATAATGATAAGCCAGCATCGGCATTTCAAACGGACGGTCAGGAATGTTTTCCATTTGCGCCAGTTCAGCATCTTCGTCGGAAAGGTGTGGCAGGTCAAAACGACGGGGAGCATGTACTTTTGACAATGGCATGCGTTGCAGCAACTCATCACGTTTCTGTTCCAGCTTATCGCGTGAGCGGCCAGGATGTATCAAAGCCGGCGAATTGGGCAACACCGCCAAGGTGGCCGCCTCGCCCCATGATAAGTCGTCGGGTGTGGTGTGAAAATAGCGCCAAGCCGCAGCATCGGTGCCAACCACATTGCCACCAAGGGGCGCATGAGCGGCATAAAGATTCAGAATTTCCGTTTTGGAATAATGCAACTCAAGCCGCATGGCAAGCACCACCTCAATCATTTTCTCCCAATAGGTTCTCGGCTTGTTGTGACGCGCCATGCGCACCACCTGCATCGAGACCGTACTGCCGCCACGCACCACCTCGCCTGCCTTGAGGTTTTGCACCAACGCCTCCACAAAAGAAACCGGATTGAAACCCGGATGACGGAAAA
>JAGHSL010000264.1 GCA_018065885.1 Candidatus Limimorpha equi | reverse complement strand
AATATGAATGTACGACTTTGGAAGATGTGGAGTGGGCCATGTCGGAAGCCGCTGGCTTCGATGCTGGTTATGGCATGACGATTTACATGAACGCGATGCGCAATCACGGTCAACTTGACGATTTGCTCGATGCCATGAAAAACTGGGATGCGCTGCGTTTGGCCGATGCTTTCAGCGAGGCGCAAAAGGCAAGACTGAAAGACCCATACACGGAATGGCATTTGGAAAAATCGGATGATTCCACATTTTTGTTGTACGAAATGCACATTTCGCGCCGTTTCCGTTGCGACTTCAGCGATATGCAGCCTGGACAGCCTCATGGTGCTGATTGGCAGTGGAATACGCCTTTCGATGGACGTTATGCCTTGCGGATTCATGTTGAAGGGAAAGGCAGCGTGACGGATCCTTGCTTTAGGACTTCGGATGGCGTGTTGCAGTTTGCATGTACTTTAAAATCAGGACAATATCTGTTGTATGATTTTAGCGGAAAGGCATTCATTACAGATAAAAACTTCAATTTCATTGCTCCGGTTGAAAAACAAGGCATAGCCTCTTTGCCGCAAGGCGACTCTTCGGTTTCCTTCAGTTGTGAATCAGTGAAAGGTGAGGATGATGAATTGCCAGAAGTCTCGGTGCGTTTTATGACCAGAGATGTGCCGGAGACGGTTTTGCTGAAATAGGTTTAACGTCTTATGGGAAAGCTATTTGAATCGCTGCAAAGTCAGGTCGAGTTGCTGAAAAAGGAATACGAGTACGAAAAAGACTCGTATCTTGAAAACTTGAAATCGGCACCTTTGACAGGACGTTCCGCCGATGGTGATTGCTGGTTTCCAATTCGTTTGGGCAATTCCTATTACAACGCCACCAATCAACTGATAGTGGAAATTTCTTTCGATGGCGAACCTCAGGAAGAAGAGCAAAACAGCGATTTTGAACCCGGTAAGGCGGTGAATTTCTTCCGTTGTGATGCCAATGGCAAAATCGTCTCTTTCAATTACACTTGTTTTGTGAGCCTCGTGAAAGGCTATCGGATGCAGGTCGTGGTTGGCAATTTTCAGGTGTTGCAATCGCTTTTGGCACTGGCTGAGCGTTCGTCGCTTGGCATTCATCTTGGTATCGATGATTTCTCTTATCAGGTGATGCAGAATGCTTTAAGTCAGGTGGTGGATGCTACTGACGAGAAATTTGTGCGGCTGCGGAGTGTGCTTGTCGGTGAACGGCAGCCGGAATTTAGGGATTTGCACTATCCCTCCATTCCTTGGCTCAACGAGAGTCAGAATGTTGCTGTTGCCAAGGTGCTGAATGCCCGCGAGACCGCTGTCGTGCATGGCCCGCCCGGAACGGGAAAGACGACGACTTTGGTGGAAGCCGTTTATGAGACCTTGAAACGCGAAACCCAAGTGTTGGTGTGCGCTCCAAGCAATGCCGCCGTCGATTGGATTAGCGAACAGCTGTATCGTCGTGGCATTTCGGTTTTGCGTATTGGAAATCCCTTGCGTATCAATGATGTGATGATGGAGTGCTCCTACGAGTACCGTTATGCCAATCATCCTGATTATCTGGAACTTTTTGGCGTCCGCCGCTCCATCCGCGATTTAAATGCAAACCCGAAAAAAGGGGAGAAGGAGCAAAACCAATTGCGGAAATTGCAGCATCGTGAGATGGAATTAGAGGTGAAAATCCGCGAGGAACTGTTCAACACGTCGTCGGTGATAGCCTGTACTTTGATTGGCAGTGCCAACCGCTTGATGGAGCGTCGCCATTTCGGGACACTTTTCATCGACGAGGCGGCGCAGGCTTTGGAAGCGGCATGTTGGGCGGCCATATTGAAAGCCGACCGTGTCATTTTCGCCGGCGACCATCAGCAATTGCCGCCAACCATCAAATGTATGGAGGCAGCAAAAGCCGGATTAAGCCGAACCTTGATGCAAAAAGTGGTGAAGGCGAAGCCTTCGTGCGTTACGCTGCTTGAGGTTCAGTATCGCATGAACCGCGCGATAATGGAGTTCTCGTCGAGGCAGTTTTATCATGGACGACTGAAAGCTGATCCCTCAGTGGCCGATAGTCTCGTTTCGCCAATCGATAAGCCCTTGTTGTGGATTGATACCTCGCAATGCAATTTCAGCGAACAGCTTAACCGCAGCCAAAGCCGTATGAATCAGGAAGAAGCAAAGCTGCTGATGAAGACCTTGATGGATTATGTGAAGTTGATAGGCATGGAACGAATGTTGCACGATGAGGTGGATTTCGGCATTATCTCGCCTTACAAGGCGCAGGTCAGGCTGTTACGTAGGTATGTGCGTAACAACCGTATGCTGAAACCTTTGCGGAAAAACATTGCTGTCAATACGGTGGATGGCTTTCAGGGACAGGAACGCGATGTCATCGTGATGAGTTTGGTGCGCGACAACGCAAGAGGCGACATTGGTTTCCTCAACGATTTGCGAAGAATGAATGTGGCCATTACCCGTGCGCGTAAGAAACTGATTATCTTAGGAAATGCTGATACCTTAGGCCAAAATAGATTCTATGAAAAGCTGATTGCCTATTTCCAGGCTGAAGGCGACTTCGTGACGCTTCCTCCTGCCGTTTCTGCGGAAGACCCGTCTTAGGTTTTGCTTGACGCAAGCGTCTTGATTGTCACGGATTTATTTGAACCGCAGATTTCACAGATTTCGCTGATTTTTAACAAACTACAGATAAAACAGATTGCACAGAAATTTTGGATGCGCAAGCGCAAAAATTAACACAGATTGGCTGGCGCAAAAAAGAAATTTACTCATAATTTACTCTAAAATTTACTCCGTATTTAGTTCGGAGCTTGCTCCTCATGAATCAGTCGCCGCTAATGTAGTGCGGCTCTGATTTACTTTCTACCGCCTTAGCGGAACATGATTTCTTGAACAGCTGATTTCGCTGATTTTATTGGCGCAAGCGTCTTGATTATCACGTTTTTTTAAAGCCGTTGTATTCTTCTGTTGCTGGTGATTGGAGGTTGTGAAGAATCGAGCGGTTGCGAGATTCGGTAGCAAATATAATTTTGTGTGTGTCGCAGGTTTTGTTTTCTTTCATACCGTGATTCATGCGAATGCTTTTTTTCGTAAAAACCTGTGATACATGGAGAATGTTTAATATTTCCAACCGTTTTGCGCTCCAAAAATGAAAAATACCTATATTTGCAAGGTGCATTGTTTACAATATCGGATTTAAATACATAAAACTATGGATATAAAACATTTACAAATTGGGAAAGCAAAGTGTTGGATGCTCCTGCTTTTGATGCTGCCTTTTGCGGCGCATGGACAGAATTCTTTCTTCGATTTCTCTGCCGTTTGTACGACAGGTCAAACACTGTATTACAAAATTACTGACGAGGAAAACCATAAGGTGGAACTAACCTGCCCCCATTATGACGATTGGGGATATGGTGATTGGGAAGGTTATGAAATGCCAGAAGGAAATATTTTGCTGCCGGAAACGGTAGAAAAAGAAGGCGTTGTCTATTCCGTGACGGCAATTGGTGACTATGCCTTCAATTACTGTAGTGAGTTGACTGGCTCTTTGGTTATTCCAAATTCCGTAACTTCTATAGGTGTTTCTGCTTTTGATTATTGTCAGGGCTTTTCTGGCTCTTTGGTTATTCCAAATTCCGTGTTGACAATTGGTGATGCAGCTTTCAATTGGTGCGATGGCTTTACAAGTCTGTCTTTAGGCAACTCGTTGACTTCAATTGGTTCTAGTGCTTTTTGGGCCTGTATGAATTTTCATGGCTCTTTGGTTATTCCAAATTCCGTGGAAACAATTGGTGAAAGCGCTTTTGGATATTGTAGCTTTACAAACCTGTCTTTGGGAAATTCGTTGACAACAATAGAAGCGTATGCTTTTTCTTATTGCATTAGTTTTTCAGGCTCTTTGGTTATTCCGAATTCAGTGGAAACAATCGGCGATGGCGCTTTTTGTGGATGTGAGGGCTTTAGAAGCTTGTCTTTAGGCAACTCGTTGACTTCAATAGGAAATAGTGTCTTTGAAAGTTGCAGAAATTTATCTGGCTCTTTAATCATTCCGAATTCCGTAGAGACGATTGGCGAGTATGCTTTTTGCGAATGCAGCGCCATAAAAAGCCTTGTTTTAGGGAACTCGCTGACAACAATAGATGCGAACGCTTTTTTGTATTGTAATAATCTTGCAGGGCCATTGGTTATTCCAAATTCCGTTACAGTAATCGGTGATAACGCTTTTTCTGATTGCTTTGGCTTAACAAGCTTGTCTTTAGGAAATACAGTGACCTCAATTGGAATGAATGCTTTTGAGAATTGTGGTTTTTCTTTCATTGAATCGAAAACTGCCATTCCGCCGACTTTGGCCAACGGTTGCTTTGATGGTGTTGACCTTGCTATTCCTGTGCAAGTGCCTTGTGGTGCGGTTGAAACTTATTCTCAGGCAAGTGGATGGAATGAATTTGGAAATTATTCGGAATTTAGGACTTTTGAGATTGCTGTTTATACTTCTGATGACGTAATGGGTAGGGCTGCTCTTGTTCAACGGCCGGATTGCGAAACAGGCATTGCCATTGTGGAAGCCACAGCTAATCATGGCTGTGAGTTTGTGAATTGGACGGAAAACGGTGAACTGGTGTCTACCGATGCCACCTATTCCTTTGAAGCGACTGCCGATAGAAGCCTTGTGGCGAATTTCGTTCCTGCGGGAATTCCAGCGGTGATTACGGCAATGGCAAACCCAACTGAAGGCGGCACTATTATAGGTGTTGGCACATACGAACAGATGGAGACCGTAACCTTAACGGCAGTTCCGGATTTGGGCTACGAGTTTGATTATTGGTCGGAAAATGATGTTTGGGCGTCGGACAACCAAACTATTTCTTTTACAGCTGTAGTTGATAGAAATCTGGTGGCAAATTTCAGAGAAGTAGCCTATAATTTCTCCGAAGTGTGCAGCACCGGACAGACATTGTACTATTGGATTCCTGATGCTCCAAACCATAAGGTTGCCATTACTTCTCCAAACAATGAATATTCTGGTTGGAATGGATATGAAATGCCTGCCGGAGAAATCATATTGCCAGAAACCGTTGAACACGACGGAGTCACTTACACGGTGACGGCAATCCGAAACTATGCCTTTAATGAATGTAGCGACTTGACAGGATCGCTGGTTATCCCGAATGCTGTGACGTCAATCGGAGAGTATGCTTTCTGTGATTGCAGTGGCTTTACCGGTGATTTGGTCATTCCCAATTCTGTGATGTCAATCGGAGATTATGCTTTTGATTATTGCAGTGGCTTCGATGGCTCTTTGACTTTGTCGGCTTCCTTGCAGGAAATTGGTCGTTCAGCTTTCTATTATTGCAGTGGCTTTACCGGCGATTTAGTCATTCCCAATTCTGTAACTTCAATAGGAGATTATGCTTTTGATTATTGCAGTGGCTTTGATGGTTCATTGACTATCGGTAATTTTGTGACAACGATTGGAAGTAGCGCTTTTTATGGTTGCAACGGCTTTACAGGTGATTTAGTTATTCCCAATTCTGTTACTTCAATAGGGTCTTCTGCTTTTCGTGGTTGCACTGGCTTTAAAGGTTCTTTGACTTTGGGTAATTCTATGACTTCAATAGATAATACTGTTTTTTATGGTTGCAGCGGTTTTACAGGTAATTTAGTCATTCCAAAATCTGTAACTTCAATAGGAAATTATGCTTTTTATAATTGCAGTGGCTTTAAAGGTGATTTAACCATTCCTAATCTTGTTACTTCAATAGGTAATTATGCATTTTGTAGTTGCAGTGGTTTTAATGGATCTTTGACAATTGGCAAATCTGTAACTTCAATAGGTGACTATGCTTTCTATGGTTGCACCCGTTTGTCATCCATTACTTCGAAAGCTGATGTTCCGCCCGTTTTAGTAAGTTCGTGTTTTAATAATGTTTCCACTTATATTTCTGTTTATGTTCCATGTGGCACTTCTGCAGTTTACCGACAGACAAGCGTTTGGAGTAGATTCAGATATTTTTCGGAATTAAGAATGTTTGAAATCAATCTTTTAGCATCTGAAGATATAATGGGTAGCGTTGCCGTTATCCAAATGCCTGATTGTGAGGATGACGTTACTATTGTGGAAGCCACAGCTAATCCTGGCTGTGAGTTTGTGAACTGGACGGAAAACGGCGTGGAAGTCTCGACAGATGCAAACTATTCCTTTGAAGCGGCTGAAGACAGAAGCCTTGTGGCGAACTTTAGGCTTACTGGAATTCCTGCTGTTATTGAAGCATCTGCCTTTCCTGCCGAAGGTGGCACTGTAACAGGTGCTGGCACTTACGAACAGATGGAGCCCGTAACCTTAACGGCAACTCCGGATTTGGGCTACGAGTTTGATTATTGGTCGGAAAATGATGAATGGATTTCTGGTGACCAAACTATTACTTTTACGGCTGTCGGCGACAGAAATTTGGTGGCAAATTTCAAAGAGAAAGCCTATAGCTTTTCGGAAGTTTGTAGTACAGGGCAGACCTTATACTATTGGATTTTTGACGCGCCGAACCGTAAAGTTGCCTTAACAAGTCCAAATGGTAACGATTGGTCAGCTTGGTCAGGTTATGAAAAGCCTGCCGGAGAAATCGTATTGCCGGAAACTGTTGAGCATGATGGTATCACATATACGGTGACATCAATCCGAAATTATGCTTTTTATGATTGTTGTGACTTGACAGGCTCGTTGGTCATTCCAGCTTCAGTGACTTCGATAGGAGAAGAGGCTTTCGAAGATTGCACTGGATTTAATGGAACTTTGACTTTGCCAAATTCCTTGCAGGAAATCGGGGGCTGGGCGTTCGATGATTGCATCGGCTTTACAGGTGATTTAACCATACCGAACTCAGTCACTTCTATCGGTGAAGATGCATTTTTTAACTGTATTGGCTTTAATGGAACTTTGACTTTGTCAAATTCCTTGCAGGAAATCGGGATCTGGGCTTTCCAAGAATGCAGCGGCTTAACAGGTGATTTAACCATACCGAACTCAGTCACTTCTATCGGTGAAGGTGCATTCAATTACTGTATTGGCTTTAATGGAACTTTGACTTTGCCAAATTCCTTGCAGGAAATCGGTGACTGGGCCTTCGAAGATTGTAGCGGCTTTACAGGTGATTTAACCATACCGAACTCAGTCACTTCAATTGGTAATAGTGCTTTCTATAACTGTAATGGCTTGATGGGTTCGCTGATCATCCCGAATTTGGTGGCTTTCATTGGCGATCGTGCTTTCGGTGGTAATGGTTTTTCAGCCATTGCTGTTGATTCCGATAATCCATATTACTATTCTGAAGGGAATGCCGTCATTCGCAAATCCGATAAAGTTTTGGCCTTCGGGTGCAAAAACACAATCATCCCCAACGATGTCTGTGGCATTGGCGATTATGCTTTCTATGAATGCAGTGGCTTGATGGGGTCGCTGACCATCCCGAATTCGGTAACATCAATCGGCGATTATGCTTTCTATGAATGCAGTGGCTTGACTGGTGATTTATACATACCGAATTCAGTCACTTCTATCGGTGAACGTGCCTTCTTTTACTGTATTGGCCTTAATGGAACTTTGACTTTGTCAAATTCCTTGCAGGAAATCGGGTACGGTGCTTTCTATGATTGCAGTGGCTTTACAGGTGATTTAACCATACCGAGTTCTGTGACTACGATTGGAAGTTATGCTTTTTATAATTGCACTGGCTTTAACGGTTCTTTGACCATTGGCAATTCCGTGACTTCTATTGGTTATTCTGCTTTCTCAAATTGTAATGGTTTGTCATCCATTACATCGAGACCAGATAATCCGCCTGTTTTGAGGAATTTGTGTTTTTATGCTGTTCCCAAAAATATTCCTGTATATGTCCCGTGCGGCACTTCTGAAGCTTACCGACAGGCAAATGGATGGAATGAATTTAGCAATTATCTTGAAATCTGGATGCATGAAATTGAGGTGTTGTCATCTGACGAAACAATGGGTAGCGTTTTCATTGTTCAAACACCAGATTGCGAAACAAATATTGCCATTGTACAGGCCACGGCCAATCCCGACTACGAATTTGTGAACTGGACGGAAAACGGCGTGGAAGTCTCGACTGATGCAAGCTATTCCTTTGAAGCGACCGAGGACAGAAGCCTTGTGGCAGTTTTCAGACCTTCTTCCGCATTGGTTTTCATCGGCTCTGAAACCGATCACAATTGGTCGACAGTAAGCAACTGGAACACGAATGCCTTGCCAACAGAAACAGACGATGTGTTCGTCAACGGCATCTGCGAGCTTAACGGGATGGCTGTAGTAAAATCGCTCACCATGAATGTAGGAAAATCCATGGCGGTCAAAGACGGCGGCATCTTAACAGTCACCGAACAACTTGCCACTTTTGACGCGAGCCAATTGGTTGTTGAAGATGGTGGACAACTTGTCCATAATAATAATGCCCTCGCCACCGTGCAGAAAACCATCAACGGCTTCACGGGCAGCAACGACAATTATTATCTGATTGCTTCACCTGTTACTGACAACACTTCGGTTGCTAATCTCACCTCCAACGCATACGACCTTTACACATTCGACCAGACCGAGGAATTGGAATGGCGCAACCAGCATGAGAATGTGGCTGTCGCGCACAAGAATGGCTATCTGTATGCAAACAGCGGAACTGTGACACTTCAATTTGCTGGTACTGTGGCGGCAAGTGCCGAAGCAACACCTTTGGACTATGAAGTAGGCAACGATTTCACAGGCTTCAATCTCATTGGCAACCCGTTCCCATGCAATGCTTATGTTGAGAGTTCCTATCTGAGAATGAATGCTGAGGGTACGGCATTGATGGCTGGTTCGGGTGCTGTTGCTCCATGCGAAGCCGTGTTTGTGGAAGCGACAGGCGAAAATCAAAGTGTTACCTTCAGCAAGACGGCTACTAGAATCAATGCCATCAACATTAGTGTCTCAAAGAACCGTGGTGCATTTTTCGACCGCTCAATTGTCCGTTTCGATGGCAAGGGTGACTTGCATAAGATGATATTGAATGATGACGGCGCAAAACTATACATTCCTCAAGGTGGCGAGGATTTTGCAACAATTTGCCAGCAGACCAACGAAGGTGAAATTCCTGTCAACTTCAAGGCAGCTCAAAATGGAACTTACTTCATTACTGTCGATACGGAGAATCTGATTGTTGATTATCTGCATCTCGTTGATAACCTTACTGGTGCCGACATTGACCTGCTTGCCGCTTCGAGTTACGCTTTTGAAGCCAAGGCAAGCGACTACGCTTCACGCTTCAAACTTGTCTTTAGTGTGAACGGCGATGCCGCTTCGACAGGCTCAGCGGGCGATTTCGCCTACATCAGCAACGGTGAAATCATCATCAGCAATGAAGGCCGCGCCACGCTGCAAGTCATCGACGTGATGGGACGCATCGTCAGCAGCGAGGAAATCAACGGCGAATGCCGCATCAGCACCAATGGCATGACCGCAGGTGTGTATGTTCTTAATCTCAATGGCAAGACCCAAAAGATTGTGGTGAAATAATTAAATGACAGTAACGGGATGGTCTTCGCCCAGAAATCATTCAAAAATTGGATTCAAAATCAATCAAAAATAAAAAAGAGATTTTCAATAGATTTTTAAAAGAGATTTTTGATGGATTTCTCGCTTCGCAGAAGCGATTCTGAACAGGAAAAGAAATAGTAGAATAAAAAAGATACAGAAATGAAGAAATTAGTATTGACAATCGCAATCGTACTCGGAATGACATTCGCTGCCTCAGCACAGTATTTCGGCGACAACGGTCAGCCGCAAGGCGGCGGTCTCTTTGGCCGTGGCGAGACCCGCGACGGCGGCAACAGCAGCAGCGTGAACACTCCGCTTTTGCCCGGACACGGCTTGGACACCAATCAGGATGCACCGCTCGGTTCGGGGGGCATACTTCTCATCGGCTTCGGTGCAGCCTACGCCTTGAGCAAGAAAAATAAGAAGTAAACTTATTGATTTATTTATATAGTGAAAAGCCTTGGCTGTTATGGTCAAGGCTTTTGCTTTGGCAATTCCTTATTTCAACCCCGGAAACGAGTCCACCAGTTTTACCTTGATGTCGGGGAACGATTCCACAATCTTGACCTTGACATCGGGAAATGATTCCACGATTTTCACTTTTCCGCAGTCATCTGGGAAGGATTCGACAAGCTTGACATCCAAATCTTCAAACGAACTGACAATCTGAACCTTGATGTCGGGAAACGATTCCACGATTTTCACTTTTCCATACAGAGGGTAGGTTTTGCCTTTTACGGTTATGGTGCAATCGTTCTTGTCGATGCCGTCGGGTTTCTTGTCCTTGTTTTGTGAAAAGGCAGGGAAAGCCAAAAGTAAAAATGTTGCGATGATGATTAAACGTTTCATAATGTGAGGATTGTAGAGACGTTGCGTGCAACGTCTGAAGATTCTAATAGATTAGAGACGTAGCACGCTACGTCTCTACTGCAAAAACCGCACCAAAAAAACGGAGAAGCAATTGCCTCTCCGTTTCGACATTAATTATGGTGTTGCCTTATCTGACAACAACCTTAATGGCGGCATCGCCAGCCTTGACGATGTAAAGTCCAGCCTTGAGGCTGATTTCACATTCGCTGACCTGGTTGCGTGTGGCCACATTGCGGCCTGCCATGTCGTAAATGCTCACTTCGACAGGTTTGTCGCTCTTGATGTAAATCTTGCCTTCGAGACCTGCGGCTTGAATTCTGATCTCTTCGCCGTCTTCGTTTACGCCGGTTGTGGCTGAATAATAAACGTCGATGGTTGTGCTGCTGTTGTCGTAATACTCGAATCTGTTGTATTGTGTCCATTTGTTAGCCATCTGGATGCCTGTGATCGGGTCGGCGGCATTGGTGAAATAACCAGAAAGCACTCCGTTCCAAACGTCTTGGCAGCCCATGATTTCGTCGCTGTTTGCCGTGAGGTCGTAGATGCATTCGTTGAAGCTGCTTTGCAGCATTTCAC
>JAGHSL010000457.1 GCA_018065885.1 Candidatus Limimorpha equi | reverse complement strand
ATATTTATTCCAAACAGTCCACCCGTAAAACTTTCACAATGAGTTTCATACGATTTCCTGCCGTAGGCAAATCCCAAACAACTCATCCTTTAATTAAGAACTAAAATATGTTCATCGCAATCACGGCACAGGCCTCAGCATCGGCCAAAGCGTTGTGATGCTGCTCCAAATCGTAGCCGAAATGCTTTGCAACCGTCTGTAACTTATGGTTTTCCAAATCAGGAACCAGTTTTTCAGAACCCAAATGCGTGCAATAAAACGGATATTCCGGATATTCGATATGATAATAATTATGCAAAGCCCGCAGGCAACGCTCGTCAAACGACTTGCCGTGCGCCACAAACGACATTCCCCTCACCTTGCGCGAAACTTTCCGCCACACTTCTGGGAAAAAGTCGGCATCTTTCGTGTCCTTATATGAAATTCCATGCACTTTCGTCGTCCAGTAATCATAGTGATTCGGCACCGGTTTTATCAGGCTGTAAAACTCATCCACTATCTTTCCGCGTTTCACAATGACGATGCCGACACTGCAAGCACTCGTCACTTCGCCGTTAGCTGCCTCAAAATCAATGGCTACGAAGCTTTTCAAATGCTTCGGGGGAATATAACCTGGCCTTTGTTCGGGCTTCTCAACCTTTTCTGTTTTATCTTTTTCCTCGTCCATATATTAATAAGGTGTAAATCGTTTTGAATACAATTCATTTCAAAAATATGCAAATTTAGGAAAAGAAGACGAAAAAACAGCCATTATTCTTTTGAAGATTTCGAAAAAGCCGTATCTTTGCACCGAATTTAATTTTGTAACGATTACAATTTTTATATGAATACAAATTCCGCCGAAATATTAAGAGAAAAGGGCATCAGCCCATCGGTGCAAAGGGTTGCCATTTACGATTACCTGATGACACATTTCACTCATCCCACCGTCGACGAAATTTTCAAAGACCTTTCGCCGTCCATTCCGACACTTTCAAAGACTACCATTTACAACACGCTCACTTTATTTCTCGAACATGGTCTTATCGATTCATTCACAACGGACGACAACACAGCCCATTACGATGGCAACGTACAGTCCCATGCACATTTCCAATGTTCACAATGCGGAGAGATTTACGATATTCCAATGCCGAAAACCGAAGCGCCGCAACTTGAGGGTTTCGAAATCAACGGAATGAAAGTCTTTTATTACGGAATTTGCGAAAAGTGCAGAAAGAAAGAAATTTAAATATTTAATGATTTAAAATTCAAAGATTTAACACGGACAAACAATTAAACAAATAAACACAAATCAAATAAACAACAAACATCATGGAATTAAAAGGTTCAAAAACTGAAGCCAACCTGCAGGCTGCATTTGCAGGCGAATCACAAGCTCGCAACAAGTACACTTACTTTGCTTCAAAAGCACGCAAGGAAGGTTACAACCAGATTGCCGACATCTTTGAAGAGACAGCCAATAACGAAAAGGAACATGCCAAGATTTGGTACAAACTCCTGCACGATGGCGAAGTTGCCGATACCATGACCAACCTCAAGGATGCCGCCGATGGCGAAAACTACGAATGGACCGATATGTATGACACTTTCGCAAAAGAAGCTCGCGAAGAAGGTTTCACAAAGATTGCCGTGCTGTTCGAAATGGTCGCAAAAATCGAAAAGGAACACGAAGCCCGTTACCGCAAGCTCCTTCAGAACATCGAAGACGGCATTGTTTTCTCACGCGAAGGCGATATGGTCTGGCAGTGCGCCAACTGCGGTCACATTGTGATTGGCAAGAAGGCTCCACAGGTTTGCCCAGTCTGCAATCACCCACAGTCCTATTTCCAAATCAAGGCAGAAAATTACTAATCATTTGATAATCACTTGGGATACTGGCTTTTGGCTTTTGGCTACTGGCATGACTGGTTCATTAACATAGTTCATCCATTAGTTTGATGACGAGTTGCGCCAAAGGCTAAAAGCCAATAGCCAGCAGCAAAAAAACAATGCCAAACCAATTATTTCAACCATTTAGTTGAACCTTTTGGAAGAGGAATTGTTATCATAGTGAACTTTAAAAACCAACACACTATGAAGAAATACGTTTGTGATGTCTGCGGTTACATTTACGACCCAGAAGTAGGCGATCCTGATAGTGGCATAGCCCCAGGAACACCATTTGAAGAAATCCCTGACGATTGGACTTGCCCACTTTGCAAAATCGGCAAAGACAGTTTCTCGGAAATGTAAAACCAATTGAAAATTGCGGGAGTGTTGGAAAGCGCTCCTGCAATTTTCTTAAAATCAAAATTTTATGGATAACAAGGCACTTTTTAAAATCGGTTACGGACTTTACATCCTGACCACAAACTACGAAAACAAGGACAACGGCTGCATCGTCAACACCGTCATGCAGCTCACCAGTGACCCGTTACGGATTTCCGTCACGGTCAACAAAGGCAACTACACCCACGACCTGATTAAAGACTCGTGCGTGTTCAACATTTCCACCCTGACCACCGAAACGCCAATGTCGGTCATCGAACATTTCGGCTTCCAGTCAGGCAGAAACGTCAACAAATTCGAGAACTGCAAGGAAGATCATCGCGCAGCGAACAACGTGCTTTACATTCCGAAATACAGCAATGCTTTCATCGCTTGTCATGTGGTGAAATCCATCGATTTCGGCACACACACCATGTTTATTGCCGAAGTTCAAGATGCTCAGGTGCTCTCCGACAAGCCTTCTCTGACCTACGACTATTACCAACAAAACATCAAGCCAAAACCACAGCCGAAAACCGAAAAGCCGGCCAACGGCATGAGGCGTTGGAAATGTCAGGTTTGCGGCTATATTTACGAAGGTTACGAACTGCCAGATGATTTCGTTTGCCCAGTTTGCAAGCATGGCAGGGAAGTTTTCGTTGAAATATTCGAATAAAAAACAGAAAAAAGCGATATGAGTCACATTCAACTTTCAGAAAACATTTTTTACGTTGGCGTAAACGACAGACGCACAGAACTTTTCGAAAACCACATGGAACTGCCAAACGGCGTTTCGTACAACTCCTATTTGATTGTTGACGAAAAAGTTGCCCTCATCGACCCAGTCGAAGCCGGTTTCTTTGACGAGTATCTTAAAAAGGTGAAACTCATTCTCGATGACCGAAAAGTCGACTATCTCATCGTCAACCATGCCGAACCCGACCATAGCGGAGCCATCGCGGCCATCATCAGGGAATATCCTGAAGTTCAAGTCGTTGGAAACGCAAAGACATTCGCTCCTTTGGAGGCATTTTA
>JAGHSL010000319.1 GCA_018065885.1 Candidatus Limimorpha equi | reverse complement strand
ATGAACTTCACCATGACAGGTTCTGCCGGAACATGGGGCACACAGCCTGAATTCACCTTCGGAATGAACGGCACAACGAATAATGCCCATTCCGGCGCCAACACACTTGACTTAGGTGTACTTGAAGTAGGGACACATGACTTTAACATCAGCTGGGTCTCCAACATTCACTGCACCACCGATTACGAAACTGGAGAACTCACCTTCACCGTCAACGTTCACGCACAGCCAACGCTGCAAGTTGCCGACAACGAACTGAGCATTTGCGAAGGTGAAACCGCATCGTTCGGCATGACTTTGACAGGCACCGCACCATTCAGCATCAGTGCTGAAGGCATAGACGATTTCACCGCCGATGCCAACCAATTCACGCTCAACCTGAATCCTGAAGACGACATCAACGCAACAATCACAAAAGTCACCGATGCCAACGGCTGTGAAGCAACATTAGACATCGCCCTGACCGTCAATGTGATTGGCGAAACGCCACTCACCCTTGTCGGCGACCTGAATCCTGACGCTTACTACACACCAACATCGACCTACACACTCGAAGAAGATGTTCCAGCCATTTGGAACATGAATCCAGCCGATGCGGGCTCAATGGTTCCTGCCAACGACGGCAAGAGTGTCGACATCACCTGGGCGCAAGGTTTCAAGGGCAACGTCGTCCTGACAGCCACGCCAAACATCGGTTGCGAAGTGGAAGGCACCGCATTCAGCATCGAAGTGAAGAACTCGACCGACGTTGCAGAAAACGCCATCGATGCCGCCATCTTCCCGAACCCGACCAATGGTAATGTCACCATCAAGGCCGAAGCCATGCAACGCATCATCATTGCAAACACGCTTGGCCAGATTGTCTACGATGCTGAAATTGAGGGCGACGAAACACAACTGAACCTCTCGCAGTTCGGCACCGGCCTGTTCACCATCCGCATCATCACGGCCAACGGCATTGGCATGCAGCAAGTTACGGTGGTGAGATAAACTGAGATATATAAAAACAGGAAATAAGCAGATGACTGTATGGTCATCTGCTTATTTTGTCTTTAAAAAGGCAAAATATTTCCCCTTTTCGTTCCAAATCAATAATATTTCATTATTTTTGCCGGAAATATGCAATATATTGCCTAATGAATCATTTAAATTTCATAAAAGAACGCCGCGAGGTCTTGAAAATCACGCAAGCCGAACTGGCAGAGTTTTCAGGCACAAGCCTGAGATTTATCAGAAGCATGGAACAAGGCAAAGCCAATCCATCAATTAAAACACTGAGCAACATTGCCGACATTCTCGGCTGTGAAATCATTGTAAAAGTGAAAGGAGTGGAAGAATGAGACAAGCCGAAATTTACCTCAACGACATAATGGCTGGAAAACTGACAGAAACCGATGATGGAAAATACATTTTTGAATACGACAGCATTTACTGCTCCAATCCAAAAAATCCTTCCATCAGCCTCACTTTGCCCAAAAGTCAACGGCGTTATGAATCATACACCCTATTCCCTTTCTTCGCCAACATGCTTTCGGAAGGCAGCAACAAGGCCTTGCAATGCCGAACCATGAAAATAGACGAAAACGATGAATTTGGCTTACTGTTGGCTACGGCCTATGCCGACACGATTGGAGCCGTAACTGTAAAAAGAATAAAATAAGAATAATAAAAACAATCGACGAGATGAAACACAGCACACTGATTATCACAGCCATAATTTTTGCCGTATTTTCAATAGCATCGGCAACGGCACAAACATTCAGCTACCCCACCAAAGGTGGCAAAGGCTTTTCATTGGGCGAAAAGACCAGAGGCAACATTGAAATCAATTACAATGTCGGCAGTTTTTCGTTCAATCATTTGAATTACAAAGGCGAAGACTTGACCGAAATTGAACTGGAAGGCATTTTCCTGCCTAACAATGCCGGTTGTCCGAACTTACCTGTCGAGAGCCGTTTCGTTGCCATTCCGCAAGGCGCAAAAGCCACGCTGAATGTCGTCAGCTACCAAAAGGAAATAATCCGAAACGTGAATATCGCTCCGGCAAGAGCAATTCAGGCCGAGAACGACGAACCCAACATGGATTTCACGAAAAACCAGAAGATTTACACCACCAATGCCAATTTCCCGGAAAACCCATTCGTGATTTCGGAAAAAACATCTTTGCGCGGTGTCGATGCCGTAGTCGTTTCCATTTCTCCATTTCAGTACAATCCTGTAACAAAAGAACTTACGGTTTACTCAAATGTAAAACTAGACCTTCAGTTTGAAGGCGGCAATGGAGAATTTGGCGACAGCCGTCTACGTTCACCTTATTGGGACAACATTCTCGCCTCGCAACTGATGAACTACGACCAA
This sequence comes from Candidatus Limimorpha equi, assembly GCA_018065885.1. GTDB lineage: Bacteria > Bacteroidota > Bacteroidia > Bacteroidales > F082 > Limimorpha > Limimorpha equi. The sequence goes on along the minus strand of JAGHSL010000319.1, from coordinate 1,607 downwards.
TTACCCGTCATCGATTATTCCGTCCGCATGGAGCAATGGCTTCGCGATGGTGCGGAAGGCGCTGAATATCTCATCGTTACCCCGAATAACAGCGCTTGGACTCCGTTTGCCAATCAACTCAAGGAATTGCGCACCAAGCAAGGCATCATTACCGAGGTCTACCGCTTGGACGAAATGGGTGTCAGTTCCATCGCGCAACTTGAGACTTGGCTCCACAACGCTTACAACACATGGGAGATTGCGCCCGTGGCCGTTTGCTTCATGGCCGACCACAACACCGACATGACGCAAGGTATTCCTGCACAAACCGTCAGCCACCCCGAACAAAACACCTGCATTTCCGACAATCCCTACGCCGATGTCAATGGCGATTTGTTGCCTGATATGGCCTTTTCGCGTTTGGTTGCAGCCAATTCCGACGAACTGCCCGTATTAGTCGGCAAACAGATTGAATATGAGACGAATCCCTGCATGGATGAAAGTTTCTACCACAATCCCGTAACGGCTTTGGGCTGGCAAACTGCACGCTGGTTCCAGCTCTGTTCGGAAGTCATAGGCGGCTATTTCCGCAAAAACGGCAAGGAGACCATCCGTATCAACGCCATTTATCAAGGTTTGCCGAATGACCAATGGTCGACAGCTGAAAACACCGCCGATGTCGTCAACTATTTCGGCCCGAACGGGACAGGATACATTCCTGCCAGTCCCGCCGAATTGGGCGGCTGGACCGATGGCGAGCCCGAGCAAATAGCAGCAGCCATCAACACGGGTGCCTTCATCGTGCAGCACCGCGACCACGGCACCGAAGAAGGTTGGGGCGAGCCTGCTTTCCGCATTCCTTACATCGATGGATTGACCAACGTGGGCAAATTACCTTTCGTATTCTCCATCAATTGCCTCACGGGAAGATTCAATCACGAATCGCGCTGTTTCGCCGAGGCCTTCATGCGCCACACTTACGACGGAGAGCCTGCCGGAGCCGTCGGTGTTCTTTGCCCCACCCAAGTGTCCTACTCCTACGTGAACGACTGTTTCGTTTGGGGTGCTTTCGACCTTTTCGACCCTGACTTTATGCCTACCTACGGTCCTTACGCCAACTATAGCGGCAACTGGTTCCCTGCCTTCGGCAGCGTGGCCGGCAAACATTTCCTCTACCAAAGTTCCTGGCCTTCATTACCTTACTATAAGGAAGTCACTTACCAAATGTTCACCGCACATTGCGACGCTTTCCTGCGCCTTTATAACGAAGTGCCACAAGAAATGGCCGTCACCTATCCGCAAGTGATTTTCAACAACACGAGCAGCATCGACGTCACAGCACCAGCCGAATGTTTCGTCAGCGTGACCAAGGAAAACGCCAATGGAGAATGGGAAATCCTCGCCGGTGGGCAAAGCAATGGAAACGCCTTGCACCTTAACATTGCACCGCAAGCGGTATCAACCGAATTGCATTTGGTCTGCACCGGACAGAATTACCTCCGTTTTGAAGAACCTATCAAAGTAGTGCCGGCTGGCGGACCATACATCGTTTACGAAGCTAAAAACCTTCATGATGCCAACGGCAACGGTCAACTCGATTTCGATGAAACTGCTACTTTCGACATCAC
>JAGHSL010000008.1 GCA_018065885.1 Candidatus Limimorpha equi | reverse complement strand
TTTTGAAAAAAGCACGAGCGGCAAATTTTAAAAGCCCGCCTGCTTTTTCAAAAAGCAGGCGGGCTTTTGGGTAAAAGGCGGCGTGCTTTTCACCAAAAGGCCGCCGCCTTTTGGTGGGAAGGCTGAAGGCCTTTGAAAAAATAATACTTTGGTTTTGATAATTCCTTATTTTTGCAAATCAATAAAAGAGTTACTTACATAAAATCAATAACAAGTTTCCATTTGAATATGATCACCATTTCTGAAATACTTAAAGGCAGCGACTACAGCTTGTCGCAGTTCAGCAAGGAAAAAATCATTCAACTTGAATCACAGATAGAAGAAAAGGATGTTAAAGGCAAACCGACGCCTTACATCAATTGTCGTGTAAGAAACAAGTCTATCAAGCTGACTCCTGAAGAAATCGTCCGCCAGCTTTATCTGATGGTTCTGATTGATGATTTCCATTATCCTGTTTCACGGATGGAATTGGAATATGTGGTGACTTTCGGAAGGGAAAAGAAGCGTGCCGACATTGTCATTTTCGATAAAGACCAAACCTATTCACCTTATATCATTGTAGAACTGAAAAGTCCGAAACTGAAGGACGGAAAAGAGCAGTTGAAAAGCTACTGTAACGGAACGGGTGCGCCGATTGGCATTTGGACGAATGGCGAAAGCATTTCATATTATCATCGCAAGGATCCGAATTTCTTTGAAGATATTCCGACAATCCCCAATGCAAACGAAAAACTTTCCGACATTTTAAGTGAGCGTTGGACGATTGACGACTTGATAGCAAAAGACAAACTGGTCAACGAGCGCAAATCGTTGAAAGACCTGATTTTGGAAATGGAAGACGAAGTGCTTGCCAATGCGGGTGTGGATGTCTTTGAGGAAGTCTTTAAGTTGATTTTCACAAAGCTGTACGATGAAATGGAAAGCGGTCGCAAGAAAGACCGCCATCTTGAATTCCGCAATTATGGTGATACGGAAACCGAACTGAAAGAGAAACTCCAGCATCTTTTCAACGAAGCCAAAGAAAAGTGGGCGGGCGTTTTCACCGAAGATGCCAAACTGATGCTGACGCCTTCGCATTTGTCGGTTTGTGTGAGTTCTTTGCAAGACGTGAAATTGTTTAATTCCAACCTTGATGTGGTGGATGAGGCCTTTGAATATCTGATAAACAAGAGCAGCAAGGGTGAAAAAGGACAGTATTTCACACCGCGATATGTGATTGACATGTGTGTGCGGATGCTCAATCCGTCGGCTAATGAAACCATGATTGATACGGCGGCAGGAAGTTGCGGTTTCCCCGTACACACCATTTTCTATGTTTGGCAAAAGATTCAGGAAAGCAAAGGCTTGAAGAAAAGCCACCTTTTTACTTTGGAGCCAAAGGATCCAGAATGTACGGATTATGTGCAAAGTAAAGTTTTTGCCATTGACTTTGACGAAAAAGCCGTCCGTGTGGCAAGAACTTTGAATTTGATTGCCGGTGACGGACAGACCAATGTCTTGCACCTCAACACATTGGATTACGAGCGTTGGGATGAGAACCTGAAGGATGAAAACTGGCAGGAAACCTATTTCAATGGTTGGAATAAGTTGAAAAAAATGCGCACAAACAAATCTTCCAACCGCGATTTCCAGTTTGATATTCTGATGGCGAATCCGCCGTTTGCGGGTGATATAAAGGAAAGCCGGATTCTCTCGAAATATGAATTGAGCAAAAACGCAGCCGGAAAGATGGCAAGCAAGGTGGGGCGCGACATCCTTTTCATTGAGCGTAATCTGGACTTCCTGAAGCCAGGCGGACGTATGGCCATTGTGTTGCCGCAAGGCCGTTTCAACAACAGCAGCGACAAGTATATCCGTGATTACATTGCTGAGCGTTGCCGTATTTTGGCGGTGGTTGGCTTGCATGGCAATGTTTTCAAGCCGCATACCGGCACCAAGACAAGTGTCCTTTTTGTTCAGAAATGGGACGATGTGCTTTGCCCCAAGAAAGAGGATTATCCGATTTTCTTTGCCACGATGCAGGAACCGAGCAAGGACAACAGCGGAGAAAAGATTTTTGTGAAGAAGGGCGATTATCCACGGGCTGCAAAACCAGCCGACGAGCAAAACGAATGGATGGTTTCCGATGTCGTTGCACATTACGAAGTAACGCCAAAGGAAAATAACGAGTATCTTTTGGATTCGCACGGCCATTTGATTGTGAAGCACGACCTTTTCAACCACGACGGCTTGACCCGCGACGGCATTGCCGAAGCCTTTGCTGAGTTTGCCAAAAAGGAAGGACTGAGTTTTTTTTAGGCATCCCTTTCAACGAAGCTAAATATAAGCGATTGTTGGAAGGGTTGGAAATTAGTGAGGTAAGATTGAGCGAAGTGCAACTATCACATAAAGACATTAGAGTTGATGCAGAGTTTTATCAAAGAAAATACCTTGATAATAGAAGATACTTAAATGAGAAATCGTATCCCAAATTGTCTTCTATTGCCGATACATTCGGTGGATATGCTTATGCAAGTGATGCATTTGGTTGTGATGGAATTTCTATTGCAACAATAGCGGATATTAATGCAAGTATGCCTGTTGATTCTTGGAATAAAATAACTATAAAAGAATACAATAAGTTTCCATCAAACGCATTGGGTAAAAATGACATTTTAATAGGTGCAACACATCATAATTATTGGGATCTTGGCAAATTGTTGTTGATTTATAATCAGCCTCAATATGAGATTACTTATAATCAGAGAATATTCAATATCAGAGCTCGTATTAATCAGCTGTTTTTATTTATTGTGCTTCAAACATCTTTTGTTCGACTTCAAATAGAAATTCTTGGAAGAGGAAATAATCAACTTAATTTAAGTAAATATGATTTGGATAATTTGCAGATACCTGTTTTATCTGATAGTTTCCAATTACAAATAGGAAAAAATGTAGATTGTGCTTATCAATATCTTTCAAAATCAAAATCTCTCTATTCCAAAGCAGAAGACATACTTTTATCCGAACTTGGTTTAAAAGATTGGCAACCCAACAATGCACCAGTCAACATCAAGCAACTGAAAGAATCATTTTTGACAAGCGGCAGATTGGATGCGGAATATTACCAGACGAAGTATGATGAAATTGAAAACATTATCAAAAATTACAAGAATGGAACTGAGATTATTGGTGATTTGTTTACTCAAAATACAGAAGTATGCGACTTTAAAGAAGAATCATACAATTACATTGAAATTGGAGATATAAATATCAGCGATGGAACGGCAAAATACAATTTGATTTCCAAAGAAGAGCTTCCAGATAATGCAAAGAGAGTATTGCACAAAAATGACATACTGATTTCCAAAGTGAGACCATACAGAGGTGCCGTTTCAATTATTGATTTTGATGATGACAAATTGATAGGTAGTGGTGCTTTCACTGTTTTACATGAGAAAACCACTTATAAGAAAGAGGTCTTGCAAATACTATTGCGCACTCAAGTTTATAGAGATTGGCTGTTGAAATGGAATGTTGGCAGTTCATATCCAGTCATAAAAGATGAGGACATTTTGAATTTGCCTATCCCAATTCTGCCAATGCCAATCCAAGAAACCATTTCCGCAAAGATTCAGGAAAGTTTCGCCCTGAAAGCGGAAAGCAGACGGTTGCTGGATCAGGCAAAACTGATGGTGGAAAGGGAGATTGAAAAAGAATAAACATAAACACAGAAGTTATAATTATATGAAAATTAAAAAAGCGTTAGTCTGGTTGGGTGGAATTGTGCTGTCTGTTATATTAGAACGAGTATTCAATTTAATTCCGATTGAAAAACTATTTAATTCAGAAAAATGGAGTTGGTTAATACAAAGCAGGTTCAATATAATCGATCTTATCGTTTTTGTAATAATCCTTGTTGTCGTGTTTATTTGCATAGCAAAATTTAGTTCAAAGAAAAATGACCAACAAAAACTCAAAATAGAAAAACGTCTAAAAAAACTTAATTCTATTGAGGATAATAAAGCGGGAATTAAAGTAACGTGGGATATGTATATGGGTTCAATGCATGATAACGACCCTCATCCATATAATATTCGTTTGTTTTGCACCAAACACAATTTTCCCCTGTTAATGCAGCATGGATGTTGTACAGATCCCAATTGCCCGAATGCTCATGCTCAATGCGATGAACGGGCAATAGAAAACACTATCGAATCTTTGCTTTTGAACGAACAAAATAAACTATTAAACAAATAATTAGTGCCATAATAATGGACATCCTCTTAGAAACCAAATTTAATCCACGAGCGAATGAGAAAAGGAATAGACAAGTTGATGTGTAAACTTTGCGGATTGACGGAGGCGGAAATCGCCTATATTGAATCTATGATTAAGCCGATGGACGGCGATGAAACGCTTCCTAGTGAGGATTAATTTGAAAAAAATATCTTTGCAAAAACCTAACCCAAAGAGAAATGAATAAAAACGAAACAAGTCTTCCTAGTCGCTCGTAAATCCATAAAAATCCGAGCAAGAATAATATAAATAACTAATTAACATAATCTATTGCTTGTAAAACCGTAAATTTACGAGCGAAATCCGAGCGAACACGCACAAACGACTAATTGACGACTGAATTCAAACACCAATTGTCCAATCATAGATTAGACAATTTTCCGAAATGGAGAATGAGGAATGTCATGTAAAAAAATCAGGAAAATGAACGAAGAACAGAAATACACGATACAAGGTCTGGAAGAGTACATACGTCAGGGCGAACCTCAGCAGCGGGAACGCGGTGAGGCCTGGAAAGTGGCTATCGGCTTGCAGCAGGTGGATGGATTGAAGACTTCCGAGTATCTGATTGATACGGCCAAGCGTCATATCAATGGCGACATCAGCATTGATGAAGCCAAAGCTCTTATTGATTCTTACTATCAGTCAGCTTCAGGCAGGAAGATGGCGGAAAACGACCGTACTGAGGAGGCGGATAAAGTGTCGGCACGCATTACTGAGATTTTGGCTGAGCAGACATTCTCGTTTACTCCCGCTCAGCTGACTTCCATTCATCGCAGGCTGTTCGACGGAATCTATAAGCAGGCAGGAAGAATCCGCGATTATAACATCACGAAAAACGAATGGGTATTAGGCGGAAAGACCGTGTACTATGCGAGTGCCGACACTATCAGCGACACCCTCGACTACGACATGAGGCTGGAACGTGAGTTTGACTATGCAGGCATGAATGTGGATGAAGCTATTCGTCATCTGTCGAGATTTTGTGCCAACCTCTGGCAGATACATGCTTTTTGCGAGGGTAACACACGCACCACGGCTGTGTTTATGATTAAATATCTTCGCACCTTGGGTTTTAATGTGGTGAACGATGTGTTTGCCGAAAACTCCTGGTATTTCCGCAATGCATTGGTCCGTGCAAACTATAGCGATTTGACGAATGGTATTACGGAAACGACTGTCTATCTTGAGCGATTTTTCCGAAGCATGTTGCTTGGTGAAGAGCATGACCTGAGGAACAGGATTATGCATGTGGATTGGGGAAAAACAGAAGGCAGTGCAGAATTCCAAAGTGCAAAAACGAGTAATGAATTGCCATCAAAGTGCAAAATTTGCACTTTGGAAGAAGTTGCAGTCCTTCGCGTCGTGCAAAAGAAACCAGATGTCACTCAGAAAGAGATAGCGGTAGAGATAGGAAAATCGGAACGGACGGTAAAGACCATAACCGTGAATCTGCAAGAGAAAGGCATGTTGAGGAGAGTAAACGGCAAGCGAAACGGCTTGTGGGAAATCATAGAAGACCAATAGGACGGTATGTCCAAGAAGCATATATAGAACGTTAAATAATTAAGCTATGGACGATTATTCACTTGAAGATGAAATGGATGACTATTTCTTAGGTACACCCGAAGAAGCTGTTGATCCTCAAACAACTTGGACTCGTCAGGAAGCCTATCTTGCCTATCGGCAAGCTTGCGAAGAATACGAAGCCAATTGGATTGGAACGCCTTGGTACGAGCGTACCGAAGACCCGCCCCAGTGGGAAGACTTCTGGCAAGACTAACAAAACGGAAAAAGGCCGAAGCAAACGCTTCGACCTTTTTTGATTTTCGTATTTCAAGGTGTCTTTAAATGCGTGGCGCTTGGCCGGCGTTTTCGCTTGCCTCGAAATATGGACGTTTCTCAAAGCCAAAAATTGTGGCAATGATGCTGCTTGGGAACTTGCGGACTTGTTTGTTGTATTCCTGAACCAATTCGTTGTAACGCTGGCGTTCGGTGAGAATCCGGTTCTCGCAACCTTTCAACTGTGCCTGAAGCGTTAGATATTGTTCGTTGGCTTTCAAATCGGGATAGTCTTCAATGCGGGCCGTCAATCTGCCAAGTGTGTTGGTCAGTTCGTCTTGAACGCCTTCAAAACTTTGCAGTTGTTCTTCGGTCATGTCGTTGGCTGTCAGTGTGGTAGCTGAGGCTTTTGCCCTGGCTTCGGTGACGGCAATCAGCGTGCCTTGCTCAAATTCGGAATATTCCTTCACCACGGCAACCAGATTTGGAATCAGGTCGGCGCGGCGTTGGTACACGTTTTCAACTTGCCCCCAGGCATTCGTCATGTTTTCCTGCGCCTTGATGAACTTGTTGTAGGTCGAAACGCCCCAAATCAGGATTACGGCGAGAATGGCTATTATGATGGTCCACGTCTTTTTCATGGCAGATTAGATGAATTCCAACTTGTCTTCGGTGGTGTTCTTTTCGCAGTAGTGGCAGTGCAGTTTTATATGTCCGTCTTTGCCCTTCAGGACGACGAACTTGGTCGGGACATCATGCTCCTTGTTGGTGATGCAGTTCGGGTTGGCGCATCTCACAATGTGTTCGATGCGTTCCGGAATGACAACCGATTGCTTGCTGATGACTTCAAAATCCTTGATTTCAATCAAAGTGGCAGTCGGTGCGACAAGAGCTATCTTGTTGATTTCCTCGGATTCAAAGAACTTGTCAGTGATTTTGATGATGCCTTTCGTGTCGTATTTCTTGCTTTCGAGGTTGGTGCCGAAATAGACAGGCTTGTCGATGGTCTCGAGACCCAATATTTTGATGACCTGAAACACTTTGTCAGCCGGAATGTGGTCGATGACGGTGCCGTTTTCAATGGCCGAAACAACTAATTCTTTTCTTTTTTCCATATCGTGTTGTGATTTAAGATTCAAAGATTTAATGATTTAAGGGTTATCAGTTGTCAGTTTTCAGTTATCAGTAACAAAACCATTTGAAAAACTGAAAACCGTGAACCGAAAACTGAAAACCAAATTATTTAAGTCCAAGGATGGAGGCGATGAGAGCCTGACGTGCGTAAACACCGTTTTGTGCCTGCTGGAAATAATAGGCTTTCGGGTTGGCATCGACATCAACATGGATTTCGTTGACGCGCGGCAACGGGTGCAGCACGCGGCAGTTCGGCTTTGAGTTGGCCAACATTGCGTTGCGCAGGACGTATGAATTCTTCACCTTTTCGTATTCTTCCGGATCTGGGAAACGTTCGCGCTGGATGCGGGTCATGTAGATGATATCTGATTGAGGGATAGCATCTTCCAGTTCGGTGAACTGTTCGTATTTCAGGTTGGCATCCTTAATGTGCTGTTTCACGGTGCTCGGCAGTTTCAGTTCGTTAGGAGAGACGAGGTTGAATTTTGCGTTGAAATTGCACATAGCTTCGACGAGGCTGTGAACCGTGCGGCCATATTTCAAGTCGCCTACCAAAGTGATTTCAAGGTTTTCGAGTGTGCCTTGGGTCTTGCGGATGGAGTAGAGGTCGAGCATGCACTGGGTCGGGTGCTGGTTGGCACCGTCGCCGGCATTGATGATCGGAACCTTGGAAACTTCGGAAGCGAAACGGGAGGAGCCTTCGATAGGGTTACGCATGACGATAAGGTCGGCGTAGCTGGCCACCATGGTGATGGTGTCGGCCAGAGATTCACCTTTCTGAATGCTTGTGCCGGCGGTGCTGCTGAAACCGATGACGTTGCCGCCCAAAAGCTGGATGGCGGTCTCGAAACTGAGGCGTGTACGGGTCGATGGCTCAAAGAAAAGCGAACCGATGATACGTCCGTTCAGCAGATTCTGATGTGGGTTTTTCTCGAAGTCTTCGGCAATGTCAAGGACATGGCAGATTTCTTCCGGTGAATAGTCGCTGATTGAAATCAGACTGCGGTTTTTTAATGATATTGACATAATTGCGTGTATTTGAATTGTTTCGACAAAAAAAAGACGGTCAACGATTTGACCGCCGAAATGAAGAAAAAATGAAATTCAAAGTGATGGAACCAAACGATTCCTTTTTGATAAGATTGTCCTGTGGCTTCACTAAGTACATCATCAAAGTGCAAAAGTATATATTTTTCTGATACCAGAATCGGTTTTTGAAGGAAATAATTTGATTATTTTATGCATCGATTTGGTTTGCCTGATTTAACGGTTCTTTTCGTGTTTCCCAAATATCGGCAATGTAAACTGATTCGTTTTCAATGAAATAAACCATTTTGCTGTGTTTATTTATCACAATGCTCCTATAGGATTTTGGATTTGAAATTAAAAGCGGTTCGGCTTTTCCAAGATTAGGCATTTTTTCCAATTGCTTTGCAACGGCAAAAATTTCATCCCTAAAGTTATCTTTTGCATTGTCTCCGAAAAACTCGAAGATGTAGTCGGCAATTTCAATGAATGATTGCTGTGCTTTAAGAGACCAGATGACTTTCATCACTTTTTTGAAAAATGATTGTTGAAATTATGCATAACTTCCTCTGTGCTAAATGTTTTACCGGAAGCTATATCGGTTTCGGCTTCGGAAATACGGGAATTTAATTCCTCCAAAGTATAGGGCTTGCAATCGGTATTGTCGATAAAGCGGTTTAGGTTTTTGATTTGACCATCAGAAAATTTCAGTAGAAAAGATTTCACTAATTCGGTCAAATCAATGTCGTGAGCTTCGGCATAAAGGAAAGCTTTGTTGAGGGTGGCTTTGTCAATTTCTAATGTTGTCATCATCATTTTCCCAATAATTATGCGGCAAAATTATAAAAAATGCGCGGTTTCGGGGACTTGTTGACGACTGTTTTTGTATTTTTGCCATCAAAAAAGTGGATGATGAAAGAGTACGATACGCAAGAAGAATGCGTTGCCTCAATGGCTGCAGAAGCTCAAGCTGTTTACGGAGAGACTAAACAAAAGAATACAATGCATCATAGAACTTCGCAATATATTCCCTCGGGCTACATGCCTTTGGAGCGTTTTGGAGAATTGTTCCATGAAAAATTAGATGCTTGCTATGCGGAATTACAAGGTGATAGTAAGCAATGATGCGGTTGAATCCCGATTTTTACTATTTTTGTGCAATTAAATTTCAGTACTATGTTAGAAGAAGTATTAAGACAGTTATTTATAAAGTCATTCAAGAACTTATACAATCAGGAAGCACCTGTCCAGCAGGTCAATTTTCAGAAAACCCGCCCTGAATTTGAAGGCGATTTGACCATCGTGGTGTTCCCGTTTTTGAAATTGGCAGGCCGTAAACCTGAGCAATTGGCCGACGAAATGGGTGCCGAGATGATGAAGGAATCCGCCATGATTGCCAAATACAACGTGGTGAAAGGTTTCTTGAACATCTTGATTTCAGATAATTATTGGCTCTCGTTCTTTGCCGAAAATCATGATAAGGAAATGTTTGGCCGTAAGGAAATCAGCGGCAAACCTGTCGTGGTGGAATATTCTTCGCCAAACACCAACAAGCCTTTGCATTTGGGCCATATCCGCAACAATCTTTTGGGATGGAGCGTCTCCGAAATCATGAAGGCTAACGGCCAGAATGTGGTGCGCGTCAATCTGGTGAACGACCGTGGCATTCACATCTGCAAGAGCATGTTGGCCTGGAAACGCTGGGGCAATGGCTGCACGCCTGAATCGACAGGCAAGAAGGGCGACCATCTGATCGGCGATTTCTATGTCATGTTTGACAAGGAGTTTAAGAAAGAAGTGAAGGCTTTGCTGCCTGAAAACTACGACCAATTGGATGAAAAGGCGCAGGAAGAAGCCAAGGCAAAGGCCGAAGCTGAATCTCCATTGATGCAAGAAGCCCGTGAAATGTTGCGCAAATGGGAAGCCAACGACCCTGAAGTGCGCCAGCTTTGGGAGATGATGAACCAGTGGGTCTACGACGGTTTCGATGTCACTTATAAGAGATTGGGTGTGAGCTTTGAAAAGATTTACTACGAATCACAGACTTATCTTTTGGGTAAATCACTGGTGCAGGAAGGCCTTGAAAAAGGCGTGTTGTATCGCCGTGACGATAACTCGGTTTGGTGCGATTTGCGCGATGAAGGCCTTGATGAAAAACTGTTGCTCCGTCGCGACGGAACCTCGGTTTATATGACGCAGGATTTAGGTACCGCACAACTCCGTGTGAAGGAATATGACCCTGAAAAACTGATTTATGTTGTCGGCAACGAGCAAATCTATCACTTTGATGTGTTGAAGCGCGTCCTGGTGCGTTTGGGCCGTGAGTGGGGCAATGCCATTGAGCATCTTTCCTACGGCATGGTGGAACTGCCGAACGGCAAGATGAAATCGCGCGAAGGTACGGTCGTCGATGCTGACGATTTGATGGACGAAATGGTGGCAACGGCAAAATCCGTCTCCGAAGAACTTGGTAAGGCTAAGGATTTGTCGCCAGAAGATGCCGACAAGCTCTATCACACCATCGGCTTGGGCGCCTTGAAGTATTTCATCCTGAAGGTTGACCCGAAGAAGACCATGCTCTTCAATCCGGCAGAATCCATTGACTTTAACGGCAATACTGGTCCGTTTGTGCAATATACCCACGCCCGTATCTGCTCGGTTTTGCGCAAGGCGGAAGAAATGGGCATCAAACTCGATAAGGAAGTGAAGATGAATGATTTGCAGCCAAAGGAAAAGGAAATCATCGTGATGATGTACGGCTGGCCGATGGTCTTGAATCAGGCGGCAGAAAACCGCAGTCCAGCCATGATTGCCAACTTCATCTTCGACCTGGCCAAGGAATTCAACCAGTTCTATCAGGATTGCCCGATTTTGAAAGAATCAGCCGATGTGGAGCGTCGTCAGTTCCGTCTGCAGATTTGCGATATGGTGGCCGCCCTGCTGAGAAATGCTTCTGAATTGTTGGGAATCGGAATGCCGAACAGAATGTAAGTGAGGAGTTAGAAATTAGGAGTTAGGAGTAGGGACGCACTCGTGCGTCCGTTTGTAGAGACGTGATGAAATTCGGTTAAAAAATGAATGTCTTTTATATCCCGGATGCGGTTGAGGGTCTGAACACCCTTTCGGAGGACGAATCCAAGCATTGCGTCAAGGTGCTGCGCATGACCGAAGGCGAACGCTTTTGCGTGACCAACGGCAAGGGATTTCTCTTTGATGCTGAACTGGTAGAGGCTTTGCCGAAACGTGCTTCCGTCAATTTGACCAACCAACGCAAGGGCTACGACCATTGGAATTTCAATTTGGAGATTGCCATCGCACCGACCAAACTTAACGAGCGCATGGAGTGGTTTCTGGAAAAGGCAACTGAAATCGGCATCGATAGAGTCAGGCTGTTTACATCATATCATTCGGAGCGTCGTGCTGCCAATGTGGAGCGTTTCGAAAAGGTGATGGTGGCGGCCATGAAACAATCCATCAAGTCGCGATTGCCGATTGTCGAGGATATTGTGCCGTTCGATAAACTCGTGAAGCAGCCTTTTGAGGGACAGAAATTCATTGCCTGGATTGATGACGATGTCACTGAAAAACTGTGTGACTTATATAATAAAGGTGAAAACGTGTTGGTCCTGATTGGGCCGGAAGGCGATTTCAGTCCAGAGGAAGTGGCGTTGGCCAAGGAAAACGGCTTCGTTCCATGCAGTTTGGGTGAAGCCAGATTGCGAACGGAAACGGCGGCATTGGTTTCCTGCCATACGATACAATTGATAAATCAAATGCGGAATGGATAACGCGCTCGCCCTGAAAGGGCAGCTTGAAACAGCAAAAGGCAAGTGAACGTAGTTCACGACACCTTTTGCGAAATAAGGGAAAAGATAGAAAAACGCCCTGAAAGGGCAAACTAAAAATATGAGGAAAATATTGATAATCATATTATTTGTAACGATTTCTACAATGGTCTCCGCCCAGCAACTCAACATCGCCTTGTTGAAATACCGTGGCGGTGGTGACTGGTACGGCAACCCGACCTCAATGCCCAATCTGGTGCGTTTCTGCAATCAGGAAATCGGTACCGACATCAATCCCGAAGTGCCGACGGTTGAGCCATCCAGCCCTGACATTTTCAATTATCCGTATGTTTACATGACGGGTCACGGCAATGTGGTTTTCGATGCCGTTGAAGCACAAAACTTGCGTAACTATCTGATTGGCGGTGGTTTCCTTCA
>JAGHSL010000323.1 GCA_018065885.1 Candidatus Limimorpha equi | reverse complement strand
ATTCCTCATTTCGGAAAACCAAGTCGAAACGGCGGGTAAAGGCAAAGTGATAAATGGCAAAATTAATGCCTGACAGAATCATAAACAGACTGCAAATGTACTCAATATAAGACGATTGGAAATAGCCAATGCTGGCCTGATGCGTACTGAAACCGCCCGTTGCGACCGTAGTCAAGGCATGGCAAACAGCATCGAGAACACTCATGTTGCCAAGCCAATAGCAAAAAGCACACATTGCCGTGAGAATGATATAGATAAACCAAAGGCTGCGTGCCGTATTCTGCATTTTTGGTGACAGTTTCTCGACACTCAAGCCAGGCGCTTCAGCAGCAAAAAGAACCATTTTTTTCGATCCTTTTGCAATTGAAGGAATGAAAGCCAAGGTAAAGACCACAATGCCCAAGCCGCCTAACCATTGCATCAGGCTACGCCAAAACAAAATGCCATGTGGCTGACTGTCAATATTTTCAATCACTGTTGCACCTGTCGTGGAAAATCCAGACATGGTCTCAAAGAAAGCATCCGAGACATTATCGATAGTTCCATAAAGGAGGAACGGTATCATGCCAAACGCCGAAAACACGACCCATGAAAAGGTGACAACCTGAAACGAGTCTTTCAATCTCAAAGGCCGGCTGTTTTTTCTGATGCCCAACAAATATAGAACCGTACCCAGCACAAGGCAAGCCGCCGCCGGAATGAGGAAACAATTCAAATCCGTCTCATCCGCCACGCTATTGTAATAGAATGACACGCCCGCTGTTATAGCCAATGCAGCGGCCTCAATAAACAGAAGAACACCGAACAGTTTACTCCTCATTTGTGGACTATTTGATTTTTAGACAATTGGACGTTTTGACCGTTTGACATTTCCCACTTCATGAATTTCTTCCCTTTCACTTTTCGGACGCACGCAGTGCGTCCCTACTCCTAACTCCTCATTCCCCACTCCTAACTCCTTTAAAACTCATGCGCCCAGCCTTCGCCATAATCGAAGCCATCGACAACACTGCCTTTTGACTTGCCTTTTGGCTTTGCTTCAGGCTCATCGTCGTCATCGTCTTCTTCCTCAATGTATGAATGGTCGTCATATTGCTTGGCCCATTTGCCAAAATTTGCAGAAGCAATGGCCGTGATTTCACCGTCTTTTTCGGGCGAAACGGCAATGTCGATTTCGTCGCGCGACAATTCCTTCAACCACACTACGAGTTCCGAAAAACCCATTTCCGTCACTTTGTAACCTTCCCAATCGTCTATGGCTGAGTTCTTTGCCAATGTTTCACTTTCCCAAACTGGAATATAGGAATTGCCATTGTCGTCTTCCAACATGGCAAACATGCCTTCCATGGCTTGCAGCAGCCAAACCTTGCGCGTTTCGGTGATGGCTGCAATGAAATCTTCAAGTTTATTCATTTCTTTTCTTCTTTTATGGCCGCAAAAATAGCAAAAAAGCCGACCAAATTGTCGGCTTTCTTGAATTGTCGATTGAAATCTTATCTTCTCTGCTGTTGTTGAAGTTTCTGCTGCTGTTTCTGAGCTTCTTCCAAACGTTTCTGGAAGTTCGATTTCTTCACGGGTTTCTTCTTGTTCTTTTCAATCGTAGCACGAACCTTGTCTTCATCAATCATCTTGCGGAAGACGAACATCTGAATGAAAGTGATGATGTTGACGAGCATATAATAATAGCTCAAGCCAGCCGAATAGTTGTTGAAAATGCCGAAGAACATGATTGGCATGAGGTACATCATCCATTTCATCGGTTTCATCGACGGGTTTGACGAGACATCCATCTGCTTGTTATTCACGTATGTATAAATGAAAGTGGTGATGGTCATCAACAGGCAGAACAAGCTAATGTGATCCATGCCAAGGAATCTTGGGAAATCGACGATGCTGTCGTAGGTCGAAAGGTCGTCGCACCAGAGGAATGGCTGCTGACGCAGTTCGATACTGGCCGGGAAGAAACGGAACACGGCAAACAAAATCGGCATCTGCAACAAGGCTGGGATACAGCCCGACGACGGACTCGCCCCCGCCTGACGCTGCAATTCCATCACTGCCTGCTGCTTCTTCAGGGCATCTTCTTCCTTAGGATATTTTGCATTGATGGCATCCATTTCGGGTTTCAACACGCGGGTGATAGCCGATGATTTGTAGGATTTAAATGCAAACGGGAACAAGACTGTCTTAATCAAGATGGTAAGAATCAGAATCACAATGCCGTAACTCCAGCCGTAGGAACTCAGCCAGTTGAATACTGCAATGACACCATAGTTAATCCAACGGATAAGGAAGAACTTACCCAGATTAATTTGATGCTGCATACCTAAGCCGTAGCTTCTCAAGGTCTTGAAATGGTTAGGGCCAAAATACAACGACATGGCAATATCGTTTTGTTCGGCATTGACATCAATCGGCACTTCTACATTGGCCGACATGGTTTTGAAATAACGCGGATTGTTCGACTTGTTGGTGCGGACTTCCATGTTGGCGCTTTCGAATTCATCCTTGGCAACCAGCACGTTGCAGAAGAAACGCTGCTTGAACGAAATCCATTTCAGTTTGGTGTGAACGGCTTCTTCACTGTCCTTGAATTCATCCAGATGGTCGACATCCTTGTCGTTCAGCGGACGGTAATAAACCGATTCGCCTGAGAAACGGTCGGCTGATTTTTCCTGTTTCATCAAATCGACATTCCATTCGATGGACATGTAATTGGCATTCGTGGCAAGAATGTCTTTCATGCCAATGGTGCGGATGTCAAAATCCATCATGTAGTTGTCGTGATGAATGGTATAGACGAAATCGATGTACTTGCTGTTATTGACGCTGCCGTCCAGATTGTCGGTCATCAGTCGCATGGTGACCATCACGCTGTCTCCCGGCTGAGTCATCAGGTCTCCCCCATCCCAAGGCTGTCCGTTGACAAAAGGCTTGAAATAGAACTGCGAGGAATTGATGGTGCGGTTCTGCGAGAAGAAGGCCAAATCGAAAATGGCAGTCGTTGGGTCGAATGAAATCAAAGGCAGACTGTCGTAAGTCTTGTATTCCTTCAATTCCACTTGCTTCAGGAAACCGCCTTTTGTGCTGAAAGTCA
>JAGHSL010000305.1 GCA_018065885.1 Candidatus Limimorpha equi | reverse complement strand
ACTGGGCGGCTGACGACCGGCCCAGAGAAAAAATGATGGCCAAAGGCAAGGCCGCCTTGAGCAATGCCGAACTCATAGCCATCCTCATCGGTTCGGGCAACAGCACCATGTCGGCGGTTGAGTTGGCACGCGAAATCCTCGACAGCGTCGACAACAACCTCATCGGCCTCTCAAACCTCAGTTTAGACGAACTGATGACCCACCGAGGCATTGGAGAAGCAAAAGCCATCAGCATTGCCGCCGCTCTGGAACTCGGCAAACGTCGCCGTGGCGCCGAAGCCACACTCAAAAGCACCGTCAACAAGGCGGCAGATGCCTACGAATACTTTCTACCTTATATAGAAGATTTCGGTCAGGAGCATTTCCTCATCATGTATCTCAACCGAAGCAACCAGGTATTGAAAATTGAGTGCATCAGCACTGGCGGCATCACCAACACCATAGCCGACCCGAAAATCATTTTCAAGAAAGCACTGACACTCAACGCAACAGCCATCGTGCTTTGCCACAACCACCCTTCGGGAAATCCCAAGCCAAGCACCGAAGACTTTGCCCTAACACGCAAGCTGCGTGCCTGCGGAAAACTGCTCGACATCGACGTAGTGGATCACGTCATCATTGGTTTCGAGCAATATTACAGTTTCGCTGAAAATGGAACATTGGAATAATCGCAACAAATTATAAATCATGAAGATAGTAACAATAATCGGGGCACGTCCCCAAATCATCAAGGCAGCCGCATTAAGCCGCGCCATTAAGAACCGTTTTGCAGGCCAAATCACGGAAATCATCGTCCACACGGGACAACACTACGACGAAAACATGTCGCAAGTCTTTTTCGATGAATTGGGCATTCCGCACCCCGACTACAACCTGCATGTCGGTTCGGCCTCACATGGCGTGCAGACCGCCCGCATGACCGAAGGCATCGAAGAAATCCTTGTCAAGGAAAAACCTGATTACATTGTCCTTTACGGCGACACCAATTCCACTTTGGCCGGTGCCGTTGCCGCTGCAAAAATCCACGTTCCGATTGTCCATATCGAGGCCGGGCTGCGCTCTTTCAACAAAAGCATGCCCGAGGAAATCAACCGAATCGTTTGCGACCACTGCTCCACCCTGCTCTTCTCGCCCACTTTGGCCGGGTACGAAAACCTGAAGCGCGAAGGCTTCCCGATGGACAATGCAGGCCCTTACACCATCGACAACCCGAAAGTCTACCATTGCGGCGACATCATGTACGACAACAGCCTGTATTTCTCCACTTTATCCGCCGAGAAAACCGACATCATCCAGCGTTTAGGATTAAGCGGCAAGCCGTTTGTGCTTTCAACCATACACCGCGACAGCAACACCGACCAGCCGCAACGCCTGACCGCCATTTCGAATCAATCATTGAAGTGTCAAAAGAAGCTACCGTCGTGTTGCCTCTGCATCCGAGAACAGCTAAATTACTGAAAACCAATCTCAGCACAGAAAACCAAGAAAGACTTTTCAACTCCGAAAACATCAAGCTGATACCGCCTGTTTCTTTCCTCGAAATGATTGAACTGGAACGCAACGCCATGCTCATCATGACCGACTCGGGCGGCGTGCAGAAAGAATCCTATTTCTTCAAGAAGCCCTGCATCATCTTGCGTCCTGAAACTGAATGGGTTGAAATCGTGAAGACAGGCTCGGCAGTTCTGGCCGATGCCGACAAGCAACGCATCCTCGACAGCTGGAATAATTTCAAAACCACACCACCAACCGATTTCCCCGAAATTTTCGGCAACGGAAAAGCTGCGGAATTCATGCTGGAAGAAATGTGGAAATCCAGTTTAAACAACTAAGAATTGCTACCTCCGCACAACACTTTCTGCATAAAAGTGTTGGTTGCACACGACATTTTTCGACAAAAAGTGTTGTATGCACCCAACATTTTGCATTTTTTCTCATAAACTATTGTGAATTAAGAAAAAAGTCGTATTTTTGCACCCGCTAATAAAATACAAGCAACAATAAATTAAATTATTAACTATCAAGTAATTATGAATCAGTACGAAACCGTTTTCATTGTAACTCCCGTTTTATCTGATGACCAGATGAAGGAAGCGGTGAAGAAGTTCGAAGATCAGCTGACCGCAGCAGGCGCTGAATTCGTTCATCAAGAGAACTGGGGCATGCGCAAACTCGCTTACCCAATCCAGAAAAAATCAACAGGCTTTTACCAATTGTTTGAGTTCAAAGCCGAAGGTAATGTCATTGCCGATTTCGAAACAGAACTGAAGCGCGACGAACGCATTCTCCGTTTCCTCACCGTGAAACTCGACAAGCACGCTATCGCTTACAACGAAAAGAGACGCCAGAAAGCCGCCGACAAAGCTGCTGAAGCTCAGGCCTAATGTTGAACAATTAAACAGATAAAGAAATGGCACAAGTTAATAACAACAACGATATCAAATATTTGACTCCTATTGCAGTCGATACCAAGAAGAAAAAATACTGCCGCTTCAAGAAGAACCGCATCAAGTACATCGATTACAAAGACGCCGATTTCTTGCTGAAGTTTGTGAACGAACAAGGTAAGATTTTGCCACGCCGTATCACCGGTACATCAACAAAATATCAAAGAAAAGTCGCTCAGGCTATCAAGCGTGCCCGTCACCTTGCCCTGATGCCATTCGTAGCTGACTGTTTGAAATAATAAGGAGGAAAAGTAATGGATATCATTCTGAAACAAGACGTCAACAACTTAGGATACAAGAACGACATCGTGACCGTTAAACCTGGTTACGCTCGTAACTTTTTAATCCCTCAAGGCATGGCTATCCTGGCCACCGAAAGAAACCGCAAAATCTTGGCCGAAGAAATGCGCCAGCAGGCTCATAAGGAAGAAAAGGTCAGAAACGAAGCTCAGGAAAAGGCCAACATCATCAATGGCCTGAAGCTCCGCGTTCCTGCCAAGGCTTCTGAAACCGGCAAGATCTACGGCTCAGTCAACAACGTGCAGATTGCCAACGCCATCAAGGAAGCTTGCAACCTCGACATCGACCGCAAGCAAATCGTCCTCAGCGACGACACCGTGAAGGAAATCGGCAGCTACAAAGCCAAAGTGAAACTCCACAAGGACGTTCAGGCTGAAGTTGAATTTGAAGTTTACGCTGAATAAGCATAACATCATAACAACAGAGAAGGCTGTCTCGCTGAGGCAGCCTTTCTTTTTCGTTTTTTCCATCTCACAAAACACACAAAACAAAAACAAAACTTTTTCTTTTATTCAGGGAAGCAAGCCAACTGGCATGCTTCCAACGGCAAGCGGTTGCATGCCGTTTCATACACAAAGTAGGTTTTGTGCAGAGTTTTGAAAGTTTTGTAATAAAATATCGAAGAAATGATCACCAAGAACACCATAAAGTCAGTTGCAGCACTCAGGCAACAGAAATACCGCAAGGAACAGGAACTTTTCGTAGTGGAAGGCCGGAAGATGGTCAACGAACTGATTGAGAGCGACTTTGAAATCACTCACCTCTTCGCCACGGAAAAATATTGTGCCGAAAACGAGATTCATTCCGACAAAGTGGAAATCGCAACCGAGGTCCAGATGGA
>JAGHSL010000254.1 GCA_018065885.1 Candidatus Limimorpha equi | reverse complement strand
CCATTTCCTGACGGATCTGCTTGTGGCAGCATGGTGCGCACACGATGAGTTTTGCGCCCGCCTTAATGCCCGAAGCAATGGCATCATCGGTGGCCGTATTGCAAGCGTGCAAGGCAATCAGCACATCGAGACCATCGAAATTGAACGTGTCAATTGCACCTTCCACAAATTCAAGGCCTTGCAGATTATCCGTCTTGATGATTTCGTTGATTTTCTGCACCAAATCGGGACGGATTTCAACACCTTTCATATCGACATTAAGATGCATTTTTTGCGTCAGAAATTCATGCAAGGCAAAAGTGAGATATCCCTTCCCTGCCCCCATGTCGGCAATGCGGACGGCACCATCGAAACGCATCGGTTTCAGCAAGCCTTCAACGATTTCGGTATATTTGCAAATCTGCTTGAACTTATGCTGCATGTCAGCCGTCACCTTGCCTTCGCGCGTCGTCAGTCCCAGTTGGAACCACCAAGGATTTGCCGGATTGATAAGACGGTTTTTCACATTGTCGTGTTCAAGGTTCTGTTCGCGACATTCCTGCACTTTCTTAGTCTGCATTGTAGCCGTTCCTTTCAGGCTGACAAGCAAGGTTATGTCCTCATTTACAGTGAAAAGCGATGCGTTCAGCAAACGCTGCGGCACCATTTCCTGAAGAATTTCGAGCATCTGTGCGGTATCATAGTTTTTCACTTCGTCGCGTCGCTCGTAACGATAGGTGAAAGCGAAAAGGCGCGCACCTTTTATTAATACAGGCTTCACATAGACATTGCGCAATTCGTCGTGCTTTTGCGTAGGTTTGCTCAGCGTCATTTTGACGAAATCGCCCTTTTCGAGTGATTCCGTCACACGCGCCATGAATTTTTCAATCGGATTCTGCATGATTTGAAATTTGCGGCAAAAATAGCGAAAAATGAGTCCTACTCAATGGTAATTTTCTTTGTCAGCACACCATCAGCAGTGACGATGCGCAGCAAATAAAGACCTTTGGAATAAGCCGACAAATCCATGTCAAGCGAAGAGCAATCCATGCGTTTCGTTTCAACGGCAAGGCCATTCACGCTCATTAACTGCAACATTTCAATGCGTTTTTCCGATTCAATATGGATTTTTTCAGTCGTAGGATTCGGGTAAACCGACAGTTTTAAATCAGGCATTTCATTGACATTCACATCAGTAGTGTCAGTCGGAACGACCTTGACATCATCGACGAACCAATCCCAAGCCAAGAACTCGCCAAAATCGTTGTAACCACGGAAACCAATCTTGATGTTCTTGCCTTGATACTCATCCAAATTGATGGAAATCGGTTCTTCATATTTATTAATTTGGCCGTATGGCAAGTCGGTTGCATCCCATTTGTCTTCCCAAGTGCCTTCGCTGCAATCGAGCACGCGAACTGCATAATGATCATAATAAGGTGAACCATATTGCACCCAGGTCCAGAAAGTCAAGGTTGTCGGACGATTGATAGTCAATGTTGGTGTGACGAGCGTTTGATCCTGTGGTGCATTATCATAATCGTCCCATTCCAAAACGGCATGTCTGCTTCCCGAATGAGGTTCGACATAAAACGCATTTTCATCGTAATCGGTATAATATGTTGGGCCAAGCACCCACCATTGCCACATGGTTTCATTGCCTTGCTGCGACCAGCCTTCAGGGATGGAAAGGATGTCATATTCGTCGAAAGGTTCATAGAGCAAAGGACGCTGATAATCCCAAGTTATCGGAATTTCCTCCGAATCGGCACTATTGCCCAAATCGTCAACAAGTTGCACTGTCATTGTGCCATGCGTATGATTGTCGTATGCTGGAATCGTAGCCGTGTAATCATAATTACCCCTTGACTTTGTGAAAGTTAGATTATTCGTAACACCCCAAATGGTATAAGTGGCGTTCAAGGTATTCGGCATTCCCGAAGCATCGCGCAAACGCAAAGTGAGGTTCATTTCGGTATCGGCATATTCGTGATTGCCAGCCACCGAGACCACAACCGGCGGATTATTATCTACAGCGGAATTGCTGATGAAAACATCATCAATGTAAAGGTTCCAGCCGTATTCGCTGCAACCTTCGAAAATCACGAAGCCATAATCCGATGGGCAATCGAACTGATAGGAATATTCGTACCAGTCATCAACATCGGCGATGACAGGTTCCATGAACGTGCAACGATGCACAGTGCCAAGCAGTTGCGCGCCTTCGGTGTTCGGCTGCGTGTTGAAATACACATTGATACGGTCGGCCTTGTTGATATTGTGGTTGCCGTTTCGGTAAATCCAAAAGCGGACGATATTGCCGCTTTCGCTCAACTCCATTTTCGGCGAAACCAGTTCAGCCTTGTTGCCAGCCGCATTGGTATAGGTGTAGAAACGCGCCATGAACAGACTGCCATCATGCGGCAAAGCATCAGGCGTGGAGCCTTCCGAAATCTGGTCAAAAGCCCTCTCCCCGACTGTTGCCTGATTCAGCCAGCCAAAAGGCGGGAAGGCTTGTTCAAAACCTTCTTCCAACGGGAAATCATTGTAAGGCTCTAAAGCCGTGACAAGGAAATCCAGTTGCTCACTGTGAGAATTGTGCGTTGAAGTCAGCACCGGACGGATATGCAAATCCTGGTTTGGAGTCAGATTCAAAGGAAGCGTAACGGCGGCAACGACATCAACTGACGAAGCATACGGAATCGTAACATTCTGCGTCTGTGCGCCATTGACAAAGAAATTGCAGTCTAAATCGCCAGCGTTGCCAAAGTTCACCGTTTCATTTTCTTGTCCCGTATTGTCGATGCGGAAGCGCAAATAGGCAGGTTCGCCGAAATAGGCAGTCGTGTCGGGCGTGAGTTGCTCCGCATAGAAATTGTATTGATTGGTCTGCTCAATGATGATGTCGTCAATCGACAAATACCACGGCCCGTTGTCAGCCACGCTGTGGAAACCCACGTAGAACGAACCTGAACTTGGCGCCTGAAACACCGCTGAAGTCTGTTCAAATTCCTCATTGGCAACCACCATCTGCGGCAAAACTGAAACATTCATCGCCGACGGAGCAGCATTAGCACCCGCCTTGACTTCCAGATTGAAATGATCGACATGCCAAGTGGCATACCAGAACGAAACGCGATAGTAGTTTCCGGCAGTCACAT
>JAGHSL010000140.1 GCA_018065885.1 Candidatus Limimorpha equi | reverse complement strand
TTTAAACAAGTCGACGAAATCCTCCATAACGGATATAAACTCGCCCTCTCGGAAGATGCCATCAACCGCATTCAGAAATGCCGTGATTATTTGGACAAGAAAATGGAAAACCAGGACAAGCCAATCTATGGCGTGACCACTGGTTTCGGTTCACTTTGCGACCACAGCATTTCAAAGGAAGACCTCAGCACACTGCAAAAGAACCTCGTCATGTCGCACGCTTGCGGCACCGGCGAAATGGTTCCTGAAGAAATCATCCGCCTCATGCTTCTGCTCAAGGTGCAGAGCCTTTCATACGGCAATTCCGGCGTGCAAGTCATTACTGTACAGCGTCTTATTGACTTCTTCAACAACGACGTGCTGCCAGTGGTCTACAACCAAGGATCACTCGGCGCATCCGGCGACTTGGCTCCTTTGGCCAACCTCATGCTGCCTTTGCTCGGTCTGGGCGAAGTCCACTACAGAGGCGAAATCGTCCCTGCACAGCTGATTCTTGCCAAATTCGGTTGGGAACCTATCACGCTGCAGTCGAAAGAAGGTCTCGCCCTGCTGAACGGCACACAATTCATGAGCAGCTACGGCACATACGTCCTGTTGAAAGCCTTCCGTCTCAGTTACTTGGCCGACCTCATCGGTTGCGTTTCATTGGAAGCCTTCGACGGCAGAATTGAGCCTTTCTACGACCAAGTGCATCAAATCCGTCACCACA
Organism: Candidatus Limimorpha equi; assembly: GCA_018065885.1. Taxonomy (GTDB): domain Bacteria; phylum Bacteroidota; class Bacteroidia; order Bacteroidales; family F082; genus Limimorpha; species Limimorpha equi. The sequence continues at coordinate 3,506 of JAGHSL010000140.1, read as the reverse complement.
ACGGACAGATTGTCACGGCAAAGCGCGTCCGCGAATTCACCAAAGGCAGCCAGCTCATCTCAAGAGAGAAGAAACACGTTCAGGATCCTTATTCGTTCCGTTGCATGCCTCAGGTTCACGGTGCATCGAAAGACGCCATCGACTATGTGGCTTCCGTCTTCAGCGAAGAGATCAACGCTGTCACCGACAACCCGACCATCTTCCCTGACGAAGACCTCGTCATCTCAGCCGGCAACTTCCATGGTCAGCCTCTTGCCATCACCTTAGATTTCTTGGCCATCGCCATGTCGGAACTCGGCAACATCAGCGAACGCCGTGTTTACCAACTGATTAGCGGCAAGCGCGAACTGCCTTCATTCCTCGTTGCAGAACCAGGTCTGAACTCAGGCTTTATGATTCCACAATATGCAGCCGCTTCCATCGTCAGCCAGAACAAGCAGCTCTGCTGCCCAGCTTCAGTCGACAGCATCGAGTCGTCACAAGGCCAGGAAGACCATGTGAGCATGGGCGCCAATGCCGCCACCAAGGCTTTGCGCGTTGCCGAAAACCTCGAGCGCATCCTTGCCATCGAGCTCTTCAACGCTGCACAGGCACTGGAATTCAGAAGACCTCTGAAATCGTCAGAAACCATCGAAAAATTCGTCGCCGAATACCGCAAGAATGTGGAATTCGTGAGAATCGACAAGGTGATGTATACCGAAATCGCCAAATCGGTGAAATTCGTGAAGGAATACGCCTTGAATTTCGACGAATTGATGAACAAATAAAATTTTTAGCGGGATTTGTGAAATGGAAACATACGACAACAACCAGATTGGCAACCAACAGCCCGTAAAACGGCCCGGCGGCATGACATTTTTCCTTATTCTGTCGCTCATCAACGCCTGTTTTCAGATATTCAGCGCCATCTTAGGTTACCTAGGTGCGCCGATGATGAAGGAAATGATAGAGACAGGACAATTTGAGGAAGTCATGGCACCTTTCTTATCCAACATGAACGGGGAAACGATGGATGCTTTTATGGAGAGCCTCAACATCACGGCTAGCATCAATCCGACCTATTACCTTTTCCTCTTCATCCTTTACGTTGGTTCGCTTGTTGGCGTATTGAAGATGTTCAAACTCGACAAGATCGGATTTCACATCTATTCCATTTCACAAATCTGCATTTTAATCAACGCATCGGTATTTGTATATCCTTTGCAAACCGCCTCCGCATTTACCTCCGACTCATTGTCAACCATCTTATTCATCTTACTTTATTATTTGTTTTTCAAACGATTAGAGCAAAATTACAATGGCACCCAAGAAGGAAATATCTGACGGCCGAATTTTCAACCTAAAGCCGGAACTCACCTTAGCCATGAAACTGGCAGCGAGTTTCGCTATCACCTATTATGGTCTGCTCTTCATTTACGAGACCATTACCTTGTGGCTCTACCATTATTCACTTGACTACTACTATTTAGGCGGTGAAAAAAATATAGGTGCCATATCATCCGACCTCGTCATCCTGATTGGCGAATTTGTTTTTTGCGGCTTGCTGGTTTTCAGTTTGATACAGATTTTCCGCAAAAAGCGCATCGGCAAAGCCATTTTTGCCAGTGCCACCATTTTGCTCATCATTTTCCAACTTTTCATTTCCGGCATTTTCCCATGGTACAAATACGCCTTGGAAATTTTCCTGCTCTTAATCATCACGCCTATCCGTATCAAGAAGAAAATCAAGGTGAAGAAAGGAAAAGTCGTGGTCGAAGAAGTGAAAGAAGAAGAAACGGAAGAAACAGAAAAAGACCCTCAATGATTGTTTTTTCTTTAAAAAAAGACTTTTGAAAGTTCTTTTTTGTCAGAAAACAAATCTTACAAAGTCTTTTTTTTGCAAAATCTAGACTTTACAAAGTCTTTTTTCGTCACAACAACAAAATCCCGTTATGGATGTTCGGGCTGCTGTATTGAATCCATAAGCATCTGTAAGGAATCAACAACAGGAACTTCCTCGTGATAAGGCTTCAACGGCCCGTCATTTTCAAGAGCATCTTTCCAATACTTGACAACCTTGTCAAACAGTTCCCTATTTGAACTTTGAATCGGGTCAGCGGGTGGCGAATCCATTTTCAATGGGTCAATCGGGGTGCCGTTCTTAAAGACACGGAAATCCAAGTGCGGACCTGTTGACGCGCCCGTACTTCCCACATAACCAATCAATTGACCTTGCTTCACATGGCAGCCTTGGGTAATGCCTTTGGCATAACCCTTCAAGTGCATGTAACTTGTGGTATAAGTATCGTTATGCTTGATTTTCAAATAATTGCCAGCACCGCCTTTCTGATAGGCCTTGGTAATGACCACGCCATCGCCAATGCTGTAGACAGGCGTGCCTGCCGGAGCGGCATAATCGACGCCATGATGCGGACGATAGTATTTATAGACAGGATGGAAACGGCTGTTGCTGAAAGTGGAGCTAATGCGGCTATAGCTCAACGGAGCCTTCAGGAATGCCTTGCGGAGATTTTCGCCCTTGTCGTTGAAATATTCCGTCTTGTCATTCTGCTCAAAGGCAACCGCGCAGATGGTGTCGCCAACATGAACGAAATTGCAGAAATAGACCTCACCTAAGCCGATGGATTTGTCTTCCACATACTTACGTTCATAAACAGCATCGAAAGCATCGCCTTCCTGAATACCGAAAAAGTCGATGGTCCAGGCGTAAATGTCGGAAAGTTTCACAGCCAATGCAGGGTCGCCGCCATTTTGGACAACCGCATTCCACAAAGATGAAGTAATCGTTCCCGAAGTGCGCTCGATTTTCACGTCAATATCCTTTTCGATGCGCCATGCCGTCAGCGAATCGGTCAGGCTGAAAACTGCGGTATTGCGGTAATCTATTTCATAAATCCAAAACAATGGCGTTTGAGCCGTATCATTAGTCATCAAAAAGGTATATTTGTTGCCAGCGCGCATCTTGCTGACATCGAACACATCGCGTTCCTCACGGGCGATATGCTCAACGACTTGCGATTCAACTCCTTTCGAACAAAGCAGAGTGGAGAGGAACAGTCCCGACTCAACCGTGCCTTCCTCAACATACATCGAGTCGATGCAGATGCCGTACAAATACTGAGGTTCGGCAACGACTTCCTCTTCCGACTCCACATACACCTCTTCGCCAGTATGCTCTCAGGCTCGGCAGGAAAAAATGATGACAGCTACAATCAGGATTATCGGCAAAACCAAGAAGAGAAACACCCTACCCCACAATATTTTCTTATGACTCATGACACCTTATTTATTAATTGGTAATAGAGACGCAGAATTTCCGCGTCTCTATTATACGAATACATCGCGTTTATATTGTCAAAACAACGAATTATTTTGTATCTGTCTTGAACAATTTGAATTGGCTACGCCGAAGAAATGCTTTGCATTCAACGCAAGTTAAATCTTTCAAAATCCGTATTTAAAATCATTCAAAAATCCATGTTTACTATCCTATATACAATCCTATC
>JAGHSL010000017.1 GCA_018065885.1 Candidatus Limimorpha equi | reverse complement strand
ATTCGGCACCCGTGATTGGATTGATGACCGTGGTAACATTACCAGAACCACCGACCCATGAAGGAACGCCATTGACCATTGTCAAGGTTGCGCCATCGCTACCGGCAGGAAAGATAACCCACTGTGAGCCATCCCAATACTGCATATCACCAGTATGGTTGCCCGACGGGACATTGCCAGCATACAAAGCGTAAGGAACGCTCAGCAATTGGCTTGTGCCCGAAATGGTATAGTTGTTCAAAGGTGCTTCAACGGCGGTTTCCGTCTTCACGAAATAAGGACCATTGGCCCAATTGATGTTTGCGAAATTGCCGGAAACGACAGTACCTGCGCCGATTTCAAGGCTTGCCAAACCATTGCCGTTGGTGGTTGGGGTTTGGGTCTCGACATATACTGCAGTGCCGTTTGCCGAACCTTGCAGGATGCTGATTTGCATTCCAATTTGCGTATTGACGACCAATTCATTTGCACTGTTGCGAATGACGGCCTGATAGCTCATTTTCTGAGGTGCCTGGGCAAAAACCTGCATTGCCACGAGGACAAGTGCCAAAACTGATAGTATTCTTTTCATATTGACTTATTTTTTAATGATTTTAAATGTTTTCACTGTTTTGTTTCCTTGGTTGACTTTCACGAAATAAGTCGCTGAAACCAAACCTTGCATATCGATATTCGTTTGATTTTCAGTGATTTTTTTCGATTTCAGAAGTCTTCCGTTCATGTCGAACAACTGATATGACAAACCGGAAATTTCATCCGATGATGTCAGGTAGAGATAATCCGTTGAAGGATTTGGGTAGACCGACAGATTGATGTTTTCGGCATTTTCCGATACCGACAGCACCGAAATTTCGTAAGGTTGCTGCACGCCTTGCGTCACGGAACCATTTGCTCCTGCATTGGCGGAAAAGACCGTTTGGCCGATGGAATAACTCACCGAGCCTCCATCGCCTGCGGCATTGCCACCTGCGGCGTTCACGCTGACTTGCGCACGCAATCCGAACGACACAAGTAACATAGCAAGCAAAACGCTAATTTTCAAATGTTTAAATAGCATTTATCCTCCTTTTTTATGTTTGTTTACACTTGAATAGTTTTCAGTAATGATTTGCAAAATTGTTCAAAAAAGTTCAAAAGTCCAAAATCTTTCCACTTTCCCACTTCAAACCTTTTCCACTTTTCACTTTAAAACTTTCCACTTTAAAACTTTCACTTTGATTCGCCGTTTCGACAAGCTCAACGAGCTAACTACTCCTAATTCCTCACTCCCAACTCCTAATTAAGATTCAATTTGATATTCCTTAATCTTTCTGTAAAGTGTCCGTTCACTGATGCCTAATTCTTTAGCGGCTTCCTTACGATGACCTTTGTATTTATCTAAAGCCCTGATAATCATATCTTTTTCATTCTGAATCAAGGAAAGGCTATCGGGTTTGGACGGTACAGGTTCCTCGGTGGAAAGAATTTCCGTAAATTCCTGTTCGACATCTTCCGGTTTCCTTTTCTCAACCTGTGTCACGACGGTTCCCGTTTCGCTAACGTAAGCCACCTGCGAAGCAGGAACATAACTCTGTTCCGGTTGATGGCCATTCATCAAATTGTTGACGGTATCGCGCAACTCAGTGATGTCCTTTTTCATTTCAAAAAGCAAGCGGTAAAGAATGTCGCGCTCCGACAGGCCTTCCGTCGATTCGTCTCTTGGAAGCAAAACCAATGAAGTGGAAATCCTGTTAGGCAGGTATCTTTCCAAAATCTCAGGCGTGATGACACGTTCCTTTTCAATGATGGAAATCTGGTCGGTGATGTTTTTCAACTGACGGATGTTTCCATCCCAACGGTATGATTCCAACATCTTTACAGCCTCTGGCGATAGGGAAACAGCTGTGCCGTGACTCTTCTCGGCGAAATCGGAAGCGAACTTGCGGAACAGCAGGTAAATGTCGCTCTTGCGCTCGCGCAACGCCGGAATGTGAATCGGAATAGTGTTCAAACGGTAATACAAATCCTCGCGGAACTTGCCCTTTTCGATGGCTTCGGGCAAGTTGACATTGGTGGCGGCCACCACGCGGACATCGGTTTTCATCACCTTTGAGCCGCCGACTTTGATGTATTCGCCGTTTTCAAGCACACGGAGCAGACGCGCCTGAGTCGAAAGCGGCAATTCGCCGACTTCATCCAAAAACAAAGTGCCTTTGTCGGCAATTTCAAAGTAACCTTTGCGGTCGGCGACGGCACCGGTGAAGGAGCCTTTTTCGTGACCGAAAAGTTCCGAATCGATGGTGCCTTCCGGAATGGCGCCGCAGTTGACGGCAAAATACTGTCCGTGCTTGCGGGCACTGTTCTGATGTATGATTTTCGGAAATACATCCTTACCCGTACCAC
>JAGHSL010000133.1 GCA_018065885.1 Candidatus Limimorpha equi | reverse complement strand
TTTTAGTTATATAGAAGAGAAAGGAACAGAAAGAAGAAAGTTTGACTGTCCGCTAAACTTTTAGCGGACACCAATAATCTCAAAACAATATGCTGCAACTTTCAGCATAAACTTCACACTTTATTTCTGGTACAATCCAACGAATAAACCAAAATGTTTTTCGTTTTGAAAATTGTTGTATTTTTGTCGTTTGTTGCTGCCTGCAATAAAAGCAGGCCAACTGCGTTATAAATCAGAGATTTTACAACTATGAAGAAATACACATTCATCCTTTTGTCGCTGCTGTTCGTCTTTCTGAACGCCGACTTGTACGCCCAAAGAAGGAATCCGGCCAAGAACGCCGACTTAGCCTTTGGCAGAAAACAATACACCGAAGCCGTCGACCGCTACAAAAAAGCATACCGCAAGACACGGCGCAAAAAAGATGAGCGCAACCGCATCACTTTCCAAATCGCTGAATGTTACCGACTTATAGGCCTAACAAAACGCGCCGAGCCTTACTACAAGCGCGTCTTGAAGACCGATTATGTCAACTCGCACCCGGAAGTTTATCTGTATGCAGCCGACACTTACAAAATCAACGGCAAATACAAGGAAGCCATTGAAAACTACGAGCTTTATGCACAGAAAGTGCCTGACGACCCGCGCGGACAGTTAGGAGCCGAATCGACGGCGCTCATTCAGGAATGGCTTGACAATCCGTCGAAATACGAGCTGACAGAACTCAAAAAAGTAAACTCGACGAAAGACTCCGATTTTGCCGCCTGCTGGACAAGTAGCAACTACAACGAAATCGTTTTCACCTCCACCCGCGACGCTTCGACTGGCAAGGAAAAAGACGGCATCACCGGGCAGGAATTTACCGACCTTTTTACTTCCAAACAAGACCGTCAAGGCAAATGGAGCACGCCGGTGCTTGCCGATGAAAGCGAAAGCGTCAACACGGAAGCCAGCGAAGGTTCGCCTTTCATGAATTCAAAATACACCAAACTGTATTTCACACGTTGTCAGAACGGTGCGCACCGCAAAAACGGCTGCCAGATTATGGTGGCTTCGAAAAGCGGTGGCACTTTCTCAAACGCTCAGCCAGTGCAAATCACCAGCGTCGACACCTTGGATATTGTAGGTCATCCTACCCTTTCTGACGATGAACTCATCATGTATTTCGCCGCCGAACGCAAAGGCGGTTTTGGAGGAAAAGACATTTGGATTTCGACCAGAGAAAACACCAACGAACCTTTCGGAAGGCCATTCAACCTTGGCGAAAAAGTGAATACGGCAGGCGATGAAATGTATCCTTTCCTCCGCTACGACACCACTTTGTATTTTGCTTCAAACGGTCACGGCGGCATGGGCGGCCTCGACATTTTCGTCACCTCGATGGACACTGCCGGCAACTGGGGCGAACCACGCAACCTGAAATCGCCTATCAACTCGACTGGCGACGATTTCGCCATCATGTTCCACCCAAGAGACGAGAGGGGCTTCATCTCATCGAACCGTGGCAACACGCGCGGCATCGACAACATCTATTATTTTGAAGAACCTCCGATTCTGTTCACTTTCTCAGGTACGGTCAAGGATGCCAAGACCAAGCAATTCGTCAGCAACGCTTCCGTGCGCATGATTGGTTCTGATGGTTCAAACAACATGACCCGCACCAACGACAAGGGTTATTTCAATTTCAGCGAAAGCCAGATGAACAAAAACACGACCTACGACATCACGATTGATAAAGACAACTACTTCACTTTCAGCGCACAGGAAACCACCGTTGGCGTTGAATTCAGCAAGGATTTTGAAAAAGAATACGCCATCGAGCCTATTCCACAGGAACCTATCATGTTGCCCGACATTCTTTACGATTTAGGCAAATGGGACCTCAAGCCACAGTTTGAAGACTCGTTGCAAGGTTTGATTGAGACCCTGCAAATCAACCCGACCATCACCATTGAGTTGGCTTCACACACCGATGCCCGCGACACCGAAGAACGCAACGACATCCTTTCGCAAAAGCGTGCCCAAAGCGTTGTCGATTATCTGATTATCAGAGGTATCGACCCAATGCGTCTGACTGCAAAAGGTTACGGCGAAAGGGTGCCAAGAACCTTGACGAGCGACAAGACCGTTAAAGGCTACACCTTTAAGGCTGGCACCGTTTTGACTGAAGATTACATCAACAAACTGCCAAGCACCGAAATCAAGGAAGCTGCTCACCAAATGAACCGTCGTACGGAATTCAGGATTCTGAGCAAAGACTTCGTGCCACGCACAACAATCAATGAAAACCAGACGGTTAACATCGCCATCAACCCAGAAGAAGACAACAGCGAGATGTTCAATGTCAGCCAAAAAGGTTATATCACCTTCTTCGCCAACGTCGACGGCTACAACGAGCCATTCACCTACAGCGAAAACGCCGACTTCTGCATTTCGGAAGCGCGTGCCTTGAAACTGCTGAACGACGGACGCATTTCAGCCGACAATTTCAAGGGCGAAGTCGATAAGCTGCTCAGCACCGGAAGCATTGCCGATGGTGCCATCATCGTCATCAGGGAAGTCAGAATCGCAGGCCGTTCACTCTACAATGTGGAAGTGAAAGTGGTGAAGAGAATGATTGAAGAATGGGTCATCGGCCAAAAGACGATGAAACAGTTAGGCAACTTCGAATTTGATACCAAGACAAAGAAACTCATCATTAAATAATGGATAATCAGAGATATAGTTTAAGAGGCGTTTCCGCCGAAAAGGAAGACATTCATAATGCCATCAAGAACCTTGACAAAGGTTTGTACCCCAATGCATTCTGCAAAATCATTCCCGACATTTTGGGAAACGACCCCGCGTATTGCAATATCATGCATGCCGATGGTGCCGGAACAAAGTCATCGTTGGCCTATCTTTATTGGAAAGAAACCGGCGACATGTCGGTATGGGAAGGCGTGGCGCAAGATGCCGTCGTGATGAACACCGACGACTTGATTTGCGTTGGCGCGACCGACAAAATGCTGCTTTCCTCAACCATTGGCCGAAACAAGAACCTCATTTCTGGCGAAGTCATTTCAGCTTTGATTAATGGAACGGAACATTTCCTTGAAAAGCTGCGCAATTTGGGCATCGGCATCTACCTCACTGGCGGCGAGACTGCCGATGTAGGCGATTTGGTACGCACCGTCATTGTCGACAGCACCGTCACCACACGCATCAAGCGCGATGAAGTCATCGAAAACAACATTCAGCCAGGCGATTGCATCGTGGCATTTTCCTCATCGGGACAAGCCACCTACGAAGACCACTACAACGGCGGCATGGGCAGCAACGGCTTGACCTCAGCCCGCCACGATGTGCTGAACCACTATCTCGCCGACAAATACGAAGAAAGTTTCGACCATTCCATCCCTGAAGACTTGATTTATTCCGGTCCGCACAAACTCAGCGACCCGACCGAAATCGAAGGCGTCGATGTCGGCGAGATGATTCTCTCTCCTACCCGCACTTATGCTCCATTGATGATACCGATTCTGAAGGAATTCCGCAAACAGATTCACGGCATCATCCATTGCAGCGGGGGTGCTCAGACCAAAATGCTGCATTTCGTCGACAAGCTGCACATCGTGAAAGACAACATGATGGAACTACCGCCATTGTTC
>JAGHSL010000052.1 GCA_018065885.1 Candidatus Limimorpha equi | reverse complement strand
TTGACTACGGCAAGCGTTTGCGCCAGCACTACGAAAACCGCGAAACCGGCTGCGAATACATGATCATCACACCCGACAACCCCGATTTCATCCAGTTGGCCGACAGCATCCGCATGTTCCGCATCGCACAAAGTGTCCCGACCGAAATCTTCACCGTAACAGATTGTGGCGGAAACGATTACCATGCCATTTACGACTTCATTCGCAACGCATACGACACTTGGGAAATGCCACCAGCGGCCGTCGAACTGCTCGGCGACCATGACAGCGATGGAACGAAAGGCATCGTTTCCTACACCATGAACAACCACCCGGGCGGCGATGGCTACAACCCTTACATCTCCGACCACGCCTATTCCGACATGAACGGCAACATGATGAGCGACATCATTTTAGCACGCATCACGGGACGCAATTTCGACGAACTTTATCACATGATAAAGAAAGATCTTGATTATGAACGCACGCCACCGACAAGCCCCGATTTCTACGACAAGCCCGTTACAGCCATGGGATTCCAATTGGAACGTTGGTTCCAGCTTTGCTCCGAAGTCGTAAACGGCTTTTGGGAAAACGAACTCGGCAAGCATCCCGTGCGCCTGAACGCCATTTACGAAGGCACGCCAGGCTCAAGATGGTCGACAGCCGACAACACCAACAAAATCATCAATTATTTCGGACCTAACGGAACAGGCTACATTCCGGAAACCATGTCGCACCTCACCCAATGGGATGCCACAGGCGAAATGGTGAATGACGCCATCAACAACGGTTCCTTCATCGTGCAGCACCGCGACCACGGCAACGAAGACCTTTGGGGCGAACCGAGATACAGCACAGCAACCATCAAAAAACTGAAAAACAATGATTTGACTTTCGTCATGTCGAACAACTGCCTTACAGGCCGTTTCAATTACAGCGGTGCTGACGGCTGCTTTGCCGAAGCTTTCCACCGCCACCAGCACGGCGCTTTGGGCCTGATTGCCGCCACCGAAGTCTCCTATTCTTTCGTCAATGATGTTTACGTTTGGGGCGTTTACGACAACATGTGGCCCGATTTCATGCCCACCTACGGCACCACTCACCCTGTGGATTTCGTACTGCCAGCCTTTGGAAATGCCGCCGGAAAATATTTCCTCAAGCAGTCTTCATGGACGGATGATTACGTTAAGGAAATCACCTATTATCTTTTCCACCATCACGGCGATGCTTATATGAATCTTTACACCGAAGTGCCTCAGACACTAAACGTTGAGATGCTGCCCGTTTTGATGACCGGCAAAGACACCTATCAGGTAAAAGCCGATGAAGGAGCATTGATTTGCCTTTCCGTGGGCGACCAAATCATCGGCTTGGACAATGCCACCGGCGACTTGCAGGAAATCGCAGTAACGCCACAGGAAATCGGCACTGAAGTCCTGATGACCATCACAAAACAGAACCATTTCCGTTACGAAAGGAAAATCAAGGTCATTCCTGCCGAAGGTCCATACCTGATTTTCAACGATTTCGCAATCAACGATGAAAGCGGCAATCAGAATGAAACCGCCGATTACAACGAGACATGCCACATCAACCTCAGCCTGCATAATGTTGGCGCCGCCGACATTGCCAACACCAACATCACGCTTCTTTGCGACCATCCGAGCGTGGAAATCATAAACGGCACAAGCACTTTTGCAACCATCAATGTCAACCAAATCAACACAGTCGACAACGCCTTTGAAATCCATTTCGGCGATGCCATCGATGACCAGGAAGAAATCATCTTCACACTTCTGTTGGACAACGGAAGTTACACTTTCCAAGACCTCTTCAAAGTGAAAGTGAATGCGCCAAAATTCCAGTTCAACCAGCCTACCATGACCGATCTGGAAGGCAACACCACCGACCGATTCATAAAAGGCGAGACGACATTGTTGCATTTCAACATCGAAAATATCGGGCACAGCAAATCATTGGCAACGGCAAACACGCTGAAAATCAAGGCACCATTTGCCATCATCGATGAAAGCGAAATTCACACCGAAGCCATTGAGGTGAACGAAACAAAAGAAATCGTTTTCCAAGTGAAAATGGATGAAAACGGTATGGATGGCGGCATTCTTCCTTACCAAATCAACGCTGAAAGCGGAAGCCACACCAACATTTCGGAAGGCGAACTGCTTTTAGGTTATACGCAGGAAGACTTTGAAGATGAAGAACTTAACCCGAGCATTCAGTGGAATTTGGGCAACGGCAGCCGCAAATGGCACATCGAAGAAGGCCAAGGCCTTGATGGAGGCAACTGCATAACAACACCACAACTCAACATCAATCAATCAGCAACATTGACAATTGGCTTTGAAAGCAATGCCAACAGTGTCCTTACATTCTTCCACAAAGTTTCAACCGCAACGGAAGACATCCTGACATTCAGCATCGATTTCGATATAATGGGCGAATGGAGCGATGAAAGCGAATGGCAAAAGGAATCCTTTGAAATTGCACCAGGCAAACACTTATTCAAGTATGTTTACAAGAAAAAATCAGATGAATCCGCTGGCGATGATTGCGCCCGTATCGACCTCCTGCAATTCCCGCCAATGGCCGAAATGATTCTCTTTGCAGGCGATGATGAAATTATTTGCACATCTGAGTCCTACACGCCTGAAAGTTATTGCGTCAACGGAACACAAATCCAATGGACGACAAACGGCGATGGCCAGTTTGAAAACGCAACGGCAGAATGTCCTATTTATCATTTCGGAGAACAAGACATTGAAAGTCAAGAAGTCACACTTTCGATAACAGCCGTTTCCACCTTAAACGAAAGCCATAAAAACGCCGAGGTCAAATTGAGTTTATTGAAAGACTTGAGCGAAATCAAACCAGCACAACCCGAAGGCGAAACCACCGTCGACCTCAACGAAACGCAGCAAAGCCGTTACAGCACGCCAGCCGAAGACAACGTAAACTATCTTTGGACTTTAATGCCAGAAGATGCAGGCACCATGACAGCCAACGGCAACAACCTCACGATAGACTGGAAAGAAGAATTCAGAGGAGAAGCCAAGATTGAGGTAAGACTGAGTAACGATTGCGGCGAAAGCGAAATCTCAGAGGCATTGGAAGTTTTGGTAAAGAACTCATACGGTATTGGAGAAAACGGAGAAAACAGCATCAGCATTTACCCAAATCCTGCCCACAATCAAATTATCGTTACAAGAATTTCCAACGAACAAATTGAAATCTGCAACCCGTTAGGACAAGTCATGATTAAAGCCAACATCCATGACAACGAACCTATTGACATTAGCAAACTGCAATCAGGCATTTATTTCATCAAGTCCATTGAATTCGGAAAAACCTATTTGAAATTCATAAAACAATAGATTGATTTCGCACCTTGTTCACCCAAAACAAGCAAATTTTAAACCCAAATTTCCGAATTTCGTCACAAAATGCCATGTGACGAAATTCGGTTTTTTCAAATTTTATCCCTAATTTCAGGTATTTTATCCCAAAAAATGCCGATTTTACACCAAATCACACAAAACATGGCACATTTTATCACAAGACAACAAAAAGAGCGGTATCTTTGCAGCGAAATAGAAATTGATTAAAATCTATGAAAGAAGAAACAAGACTTTTCGACATTCTCGACAACTATTGTGAGAAATGGCCGGATCAAAATGTTGCTCTTGCGAAGAAAGAAAACGGAGTTTGGGTCAAGTATAGCCCTAAGCAATATCAGGAAATCAGCCGCAATTTGGCATACGCTCTTATTGAACTCGGCATACAACCTCAAGACAAAATAGCCATCATTAGCAGCAACCGTCCTGAATGGAACATGCTCGACATGGCCATCCAGCAAATCGGAGCCATCATCGTCCCGATTTACCCGACCATCAGCAAAGAAGATTACCTTTTCATCCTCAACAACTGCGAAGCGAAAATGGTCATATTGGAAGGCATCGCGGTAATGAACAAAATTGAGGAAATCCTTCCAAACACACCTAACCTGAAGCTCATCTACACCATGAGCGATCGACAAAAATATCCATTCTTCCAGCAGCTTCTTGAATTGGGCGAGACCCATCATCATCCTGAAGAATTAGAGCAGCGCCGCAACAATGTCAAGACGGGAAATTGCGCCACCATTATCTATACATCCGGCACCACCGGAGTCCCGAAAGGCGTCATGCTTTCGCACTCCAACCTTCTCGGTCAATTGCGCGGCATTCAGCACACTCCGGCAAAATGGTCGAAAACAGCTTTCAGTTTCCTGCCCATCTGCCATGCCTACGAAAGAGTCTTGGTCTATATGTATCAGCTCCTCGGCATGTCGGTCTACTATGCAGAAAGCCTTGCAACCATAGCCGACAACATGAAGGAAATCCACCCTACCATGATGACCGCTGTTCCTCGCGTCCTTGAAAAGATGTACGAGAAAATCGTTCAAAACGGCAACAAAATGAAAGGTCTTTCCGGATACATTTTCAGATGGGCCGTCAAGCTTACAGAACGTTACAAAATCGACCCAGACGAGCGTTCATCATTCTACAATCTGAAAATCAAGATTGCCGACAAACTGGTGTATTCCAAAATCAGGGAGCAACTGGGAGCCGAGAATTTCGACATCATCGTTTCGGGTGCAGCAAGCATTTCACAGAAAGTTGCAGGCTTTTTCTCAGCCATCAAAATGCCTGTATATGAAGGCTATGGCATGACTGAAACCTCACCTGTCATCTGTGTCAGCGATAACTCGAAAGGTGGCCGCGAAGTGGGAACCGTTGGCCGGGCACTTCCCGGAATCGAACTGAAAATCAACGAACAAGGCGAAATCATTTGCAGAGGCCACAATGTCATGTTAGGTTACTACAAAAATGAAGAACTGACCAAGGAAATCATCGACAAAGACGGATGGCTGCATACCGGCGACATGGGCTATATCGATGACAGAGGCCGTCTGTTCATCACGGGACGTTTGAAGAATTTGTTCAAGACATCCATGGGCAAATACATCAACCCGCAAGTCATTGAAGAGAAATTCAGCGAATCGAAATTCATTGAAAACATCGTCGTTTTTGGCGAAGGACAGAAATTTGCCGCTGCGCTCATTGTTCCGAATTTCGCCTACATCAAGACATGGTTCGCACAACAGAACAAGATGAATTTCAACCTGAAGCAAAACAACAAACAGAACAAACTTGATTTCACCACCAAAGAGGAATGCATCAAAATGAAAGAAGTGAAAGATGCCATTTCGAAGGAAGTCAAGAATTACAACACGTTCTTCGGCGAGACCGAGCAAATCAAGAAATTCGAACTCGTTGCCGATGACTGGACCATCGAAAACGGCATTATGACGCCAACATTGAAAGTGAAGCGCAAGGTCGTCCAGCAACGCTACAAGAATTTGATTGACTCCATGTTTGAATAAACCGAAAACCATCCATAAATGCTCGTCGAAACGGACTTCCGCTTGGAAGTCCGTTTTTTTCACCAATTACGACGAATATGAAAACTATCGTCTAATTTTACATGCATTCCTGAAGCAAACAGACTTCTGACACACCTACCCCGATTTCGCAAGGCTTTCACTTCCGAAACCTGATAAACGGATAACACCGATTGAAGACGAACACGGATTTGTCGGATTGACACGGATGTTTTAAAGCCGCTGATTACGCAGAAATTTTGGATGCGCCCTTCGACAGGCCCCTTCGACAGGCTCAGGGTGCGCAGGGAGCAAAGCGCATGAATTGGCACTGATTTTTGCAAACACAAATTACCGATA
Organism: Candidatus Limimorpha equi; assembly: GCA_018065885.1. Taxonomy (GTDB): domain Bacteria; phylum Bacteroidota; class Bacteroidia; order Bacteroidales; family F082; genus Limimorpha; species Limimorpha equi. The sequence continues at coordinate 352 of JAGHSL010000052.1, read as the reverse complement.
ATTTTCCGTTAATAATTTGACTGGCAAGAAATTAATGATTCATTTATGGAAATTTGCGTTTTATCTCCGGCTGCCTTAGCTTTATTTCCTCATCGCTACAAAGGCGGTAAAACTCGTTGCTGATGTAATCCTCAAGGCTTTGCACGTTTTTCTTGTTTGCACCAAAGTTGAGGATGTTGATGAAAATCTGGTTGGCCGATTCGATGACCACTTTGCTTGACTGCGGGCCCGTGGCCACGACATGAATGATGATATTCTCGCCCAAGGCCAACAGGCTCATGCCATGCCGTGCCGTAATGACAAAAGTGTCATCATTCGGCACGACACGCCTGAACTTGAATTAAACGAATAA
>JAGHSL010000331.1 GCA_018065885.1 Candidatus Limimorpha equi | reverse complement strand
CAAACGCACTGGAACCAAAATACACACTGAATACACTACCGAAGCTTCACCCGAAACCAGTTTTCAGGAGCTGGATTTCACCGAAAACATCACTTCAAACGCATGGGGCGTAAACCTGAAATTGGGAGCCATCTATTACCTGACAACATGGATGCGAATTGGAGCATCTTATCACACCCCTACCCTTTTCAGTTTCGACGAATCGTGGAAAACCATCACGGAAGCCTATTACACGCCCGACGATTACTATAGCAATTACTACTATAAGCCATCACTGATTTCAGAATACAATTATGATTTCTTTTCGCCTCAGAAATTCATCGGTAGCATGGCTTTCATCATCAATCATCGCGGCCTCATTTCCATTGATGCCGATGTAGTAAATTACCGCAGGGCGAAATTCGACTGCAAGGATTTCGACTATTCTTTTGTCAACCAGGAAATCAAAGACATTTACAAGACCACTCTCAATTTTCGGCTTGGCACGGAATGGCAATACAAAAACGTGTATTTCAGAGGCGGTTGTGCCTATTACGGCAGTCCTTTCGGCTTTGGAGAAATGGATAATAGCGTGAAAAAAGCCTCATGCGGTTTAGGAATCCAACTCAACGAAGGCGTGCTTTTCGATTTCGCCTACGAATTCAGCCATGGAAAACAGCAATATGTGCTTTATGCCTATGATGACATCGAACCTGTTTGCCAAACACTCAATCGGCACGCCTTTGTCGCCACGATGAAAGTGAAATTCTGATTTTCAGACGACGGTTTCAATTAAAGTGTCAAAGAATCTGCAATCTTTAAAATTCAAGGAACTAATTGACTGACTTATAGTAAAAACAAAAAATCCCGATGAAAGATTTCATCGGGATTTTTTGTTTTCCTGCCATTCAGGATTCAGAACAATTTAGCATTGTTTTCAAAAAGAAGATGCAAAGCATCAATCTCTTTAGTTGAAAGTCTAAGTCTTGACAAATAATTTCTGAAATTGTCCAGCCTATGCAAGTCGGTGCCAACATAATCATACATCCCGTCACGTAACATGTGATGCGATTTTACCATAGCCGGTTCACCATAAGCCCCTGTCAAGGAGAGCAAATTCAGCTGATACAAATACCCCTTGTCTTTCCATCTCTCATAATGCTGTTTTGATGCATACTGGTAACGCTCAGGGTGAGCAATGACAGGTGTATAGCCATCCAACATGATGTCATACAACATTACCGTTGTGTTCGGTTCACACATCAGATATGAGGTCTCACACAAAACAAGACTCTTCTCACTATCGATGGTCAGGAATCCACGCTTGAAATGTTCAGGAAAATCTGAATCGAGCATGTGCTCGGCGCCTAAGCGCAACTGGATCTTGCATTTATTACTAACTTTGTTCTGAAAAGCTTCAAAACGAGGAACTATTTTTTCTTTATCGTTATCATACTGCTTCATAAAATGAGGCGTAAGGCACATCTTTGCAAAACCTAATTGCTCCAAATAATGCAAAGCCTCGACTGAATCTGCCTCCGATTGAAAACCATCATCGACTCCTGGCAGAATATGAGAGTGAATATCACAAGCTCCTTGAAAGAAATCATTAGGGAGCGACTTCATAAAGAAATTCAACATAATTATCAATCCTTATCAGCTGAGTTCTTACTCAATTTTTCTTGGAAAAAATAGATTATATCTTGGAAGAAATCCCCGATTTTTTGTAAAACACTACGATGATGATGGTGGTGGTGGTGGTGATGGTGATGACGGTGCTTTGAATCAGTGTCATCTTCATTACCATAGCCATAACCGTAGCCGTAACCATAACCGTAACCGTAACCGTAGCCGTAGCCGTAGCCATAACCGTAACCGTAGCCATAACCATAGCCATAACCCTTTTGTTTCTTAAACTTGACAGAATTAAGCACAAGAGCCAAATTCGGGAACTTATCGTTTTTATAAAGCTTATCGATCTCATTCAACAAACGCTTATCGGTCTTTCCTGCTCTGATTACGAACAAGGTAATGTCAGCGACACGTTTAACGATATCGGCATCGGCAACCACGCCAAGAGGAACATTGTCTAAAAACACATAATCATAATGCTGACGCAAATAATTCACCATTTGCTCCAAGCGGTCACTCATCAGCAATTCGGCTGGATTTGGAGGAACTGGCCCTGCAAAAATCAAATCCATGTTCTTAGCAGTGAAATCATGGTGGATGATTTCCTCAACATCATCAATCTTTCCGGAAAGATAATTTGACACGCCAAATTTTGCCTTGAGTCCAAACACCTTATTCATGGTTCCTTTACGGATATCAAGGTCAACCAAAACCACTTTCTTATTTCCAAGTGCAAAACTGATGGCCAAATTGGAAGAAACGAAAGTCTTTCCCGACGATACCATGAAAGAGGTGAACAATACGACCTGACTATCACTTTCCCTATTTCGCATGTATTCCAAATTGGATCTCACCAACCTGAACGCCTCTGATACCGAATCCCTGCCGTTTTCCTTCACCACTACTGCATGTTCGGCAATGTCATCCTTATAAGGAATCTCACCAAGGAACGGAGTTTTTGTAACTTTTTCGACATCAGCGCTAAAATGAACTGCCGTATCAAGGAAGCGAATCATCAAGATTATGACACCTGGTATCAATAAGCCAATCAGCAATCCGGAAGTGACCCTCTTCTTTGGATTTGGAGACACAGGAACATTATTAATCTGAGCCGCATCTATAACCTTTGCCGTACCTTCAAACTTCGGACGATTGAGCAGCAATTCCTCGCGCTTGGTGAGCAATGTCAGATAAAGTTGCTGCCTGATTTTCAACATATCTTCCACGGAGCCGATATGCACTTGCTTTTGCGGTACGGATTGTATCCTTGAAGTAGCGACATGTCCTTCCCTCTCTGCTAAACTAATTTGACTTTGTAAAGCCTCCTGATCACTTCTCAGTATCGCAATTATGTTCATAAGAGCTGCGGGCTGATCTACAGCCAATTTTCTTGCAGCTGGGTTTTCTGTAACACCCGACTCTCTATACTTCTTGAGCTTCTGGGCATCGGCATTATATTTAGTTATCAAAGTTGATACTTCGGTCCCGAGGCCTGACATGATTGGCAATGCAGAATCATCAGAAGCAGAGCTGACAGTTTGAAGCATGTAAGTTATTCTGGACAATTGAGCTCGCAAAGCCTTCACCTCGGCAGTAGAAGCTGAGCGTGTCGCCAATTCAGCTTCACCCAAGGATTTTGTATCGACCAACACATTAGCGACCTTAAAGCCAACGACCTGTTCCTGCAAGGAATCCAAATCACCATAAAGCTGCGAAATACGTCCATTGATGAATTTGTATGAATAATTAAGCATCCGTTCCTGATCAGCAATGGCATCCTCATTATATACAGTGATCAATGTATTCAACACATCAGCGGCACGGGCGGCTGAATGATCAGAATAACTCAAAAGCAAAACCGAGTTTTTCTCATCTTCCCGAACCACAGCGAGCCGGCGGCGCATAGCCTCAGAAACAACTCTAACAGGCCTGATTCTGACGATGACAGGATCGCCTAACATGTTCTTGAAATTCCATCTTTCCGTAATTGTCATGATTCCGAATGGCATAGTCACCTTTTCGCCTAACTTCACCACATTTTCCCATTGCGGGTTCTCGCTTAACTCCGAAATCTTTACACTTTCTTCATCCTTTGGCGTTAACACGAAAGCATAGGATCCGTTTTCATCCAGATTCTCAATGCTGATGGAAACGGGAGCGTCTTGATAAAGCACCCTATTACGTTTTGCAATTTTCGTCTTATAGGAATAATCCACATTCAACCTCAAATTTCTCACAACCGAATCCATCAACGTTGCCGATTTAAGAATGATAATCTCATTGTTGATTGTACTTATCATGCCTTCGTTTCGCAACATTTGGTTCATTAATGAGGATGAACGAAAAGACTCACTTCCCGCATCGGACGCTGTCTTTACCATAATGGATGCCGAACTGGAATACACACGTTCCTCGCCATTAACCTTCCAATATGCCAGCCCACCTCCTATCAGTCCTCCCAATATGAACCAATGCAGGTTCCTTAAAATCACAAACAATATATCCTTGATATGGAGAGCCTGTTTCTCATCGTCCTCCAAAAAAGACAGGTCATTGTTTTGTACAGGAATATTTGTCATTTCACCAAAATTTTATAGAAAAAACATATTTATCTTAATCTTTCAATTGACCCATATTTGCCTTGATTGCAATAATCACAGCCAAGACAGAAGCCGCAGTGGTCAAAGGAGTCAAGACGACGCCTAAATTCGCCATCCATTCCTTAAAGTAGACGTAACTCATAGCTTCGGTAAGGATAATATCGTTTTGTTGCAACAGGAAAAACTCATCGTCGAAAATGTCAGATGACCGGGGATCCATGTAATGGATGACCATCTTTCCTTCTTTTTCACGAATCACGCCGATTCGCCTTCTGTCGGTGTAGAGGCTCAGGTCGCCAGCCAATGCAAGGGCTTCCAAGAAAGTGGATCTTTCGTTATTTATCGTTATCGCCCTTCCGCCATTGCTACCCAAGAAATAAATCTTGAAATTCGTAATACGCACATCAACAAGCGGGTCGCTCAAATAGCCTTCATTCTTCAAACGATATTCGATGGTATCACGCAACTCACGGCATGTCTTACCCGCCACATTCATCTTTCCCAAAACCGGGAACTGTATATTTCCCTCAACATCAACCAAATAGCCTAAAGTATAATTGGAATTATTCATATTAGTACTATTACCATATACATTGAACGGTTCTATCAACTCACGTTCTTCCTTATCGCCATTCGGAAGCACAAAAATGCGCAACTCATCCGACGGGCTGATTTTAGCCTCAAATTTTCCATTCACGTCCACTTCGCCAAACGCCTGCATATCTTGCAGATAACGGACATTTCTAGTGGAGACACATGAACTTGCCATCAAAACTGTTACTACGAACAAAAACAAAACTTTAAGTGTTTTCATATAGTTATTGATTTAAACTTGTTTTCAAATTAGGTGCAAAAGTAAATAAAAAAACGACAAGTCTTCGTTTTTACGGCACTTTATTCACAATAAATTTCTTCACCACATTTTTCACATTCTGGAGCATCATTTCCTTAAACCATTCGGCAGGTTTATCCGTCCATCGTTGCGGATGCGTAGTTATCATGATTCTTTTCGGTAACTTGCCTGCATTAGCAGCCTGAACAATATCGTCAGTTGAATGAAACACAAGGCCTTGTTTAACCCATTCATCCTGAAAACCAGGAATTTTATCCCTCACACTTACCTTGTAGCCATCCCAACGGCGACCTGTATCGGTCAGATAAAAAGTTTTGGAAAAATCAGTATCAAAATAAGGCTCAAACTCAATTCCAAGTTGGTGATAATCATATTTTTTCCAGATGTCCTTGCTATCCCATTTCGATTTCGGGCTGCCATGCATACAAATGCTCTTTACAGACACAATCTCACGAAGTCTTTCAAGATTCGTGCAAAAATCCCGATAAGCGGCATCAACATCACCATTGCAAGTTGTAAGTGACTCATAATGATAACCGATTTCATGACCAAGAGCGGCAATTTCACGGATGATGCTTTCGTCCCAACTTTCTGGAACAGCACGGAAATAATAAACAGCTTTCCAACCGAGTTCATGCTCGATTTTCGCTGTTGCCAAACTGTTCTGCGGTTTCAAATCAACGTCATGGCGCAAAGTGATTTCGCCATAACCTTTCAAGGCCACAAGTAGTTCACGGTATTTTTTTAATGTGAAGTCTTTATTTCCCATCATACTTTCTCTCCCATTCTTATCCAAATGTCAAAGAACTTATCATACACCTGATAAACACCTTTGTCATTGGTTATCAAATCCTTGTCGAGCAAGGCTTTCACGGCAGAGCTGACCGAGCTGGCCGAAACCAGACCATGCCGCTTGGCGAAATCGCCCGACATGACTTGCTTGGCGTTGCCATCGGCACTGATTGCTTTCAGCACCTGACCTTGCTTGTCGGGCAACTGATACATCAAATCTTCGTAGGTAGGCGCGGTAAAATTGATGATATAGTCAATGGCCGGTTTCAAATCGGCCAACGTGCAATGCCCTTTCGTTTTAGTCTTCATAAAAAGCACGTTCATTACCTTTTGCATGTAGAAAGTGCCGCCATCAAAACGGTCGTAAAGCTCTTCCACAAGTTCCCTGTCGAGAATTTTGTCCGCCGATTCAAAATGGCTTACACAAAAATCGACATATTTCTGTTTTGGAATAGGCTGTAAATTGATTATGGTGACGCTTTGATAAAACGGGCGCGATGGCGAAGAGAAAATGCCTCCCATCAAATGGCGCTGTGAACCCGAAAACACAAAATGCGCATTCGAACAATACTGCATATAGGTTCGCAAGGTGGCTTCCACGTTCTTGTCGTCGTATTTCAAAATCTGCTGAAATTCATCAATGGCCACTAAGCAAGGCTTGTCGGCATGCTGCAAATAATGAAAAATCTCATCCAAAGTGTTGGACGGATTCTGAATTTGCCCCAAAGAAAGATTCCACGAAGGCTGCCCCATGGCATCATACTCCACACCAGCCTTTACCGACGATAGTACATTCAGGAAAGCACTCCACGAACGTTTTCCTTTGGGTTTCAGTTCCTCCAAAATCGATTTTCCCAATTTGTTGACCATATCGGCCAGCGATTTCGTCGCATAGATATCAACTATGAACGTATAATAGTCAGCCTTGACCTTTTCCTGTGCGAAACAATGACGCAACAAGTCCGTTTTCCCGTAACGGCGTGGCGAAATCAACGCCAGATTATTGCCGTTGACAAGCAAATCGGTAATATCCGTCGTTTCCTGCACGCGGTC
>JAGHSL010000337.1 GCA_018065885.1 Candidatus Limimorpha equi | reverse complement strand
GTGCCTGATTTCGTGCATGTCATGTATGATGGCCGTGTTGTCAAGTCGGGCGGCAAAAACCTCGCTCTCGAACTGGAAGAGAAGGGCTACGAATGGTTAAAGGATCAGTAAGATGGAAAGCAAGACTGTAATAGAAAAAGGTCAGAAACTGCAGGTCGTCGAATACGATGACAAGGAGCATTTTGCAGGCAACAAGGATTACGAAATTGTCGTCGGCGAAAACGCTTCCTTCGAAATGTATCGCATACAGAACCTCGATGACGATGCTGCCCTGACCCAGAATTTCAATATCAAGCAATTGAGAGACAGCCGCGTGCATATTGTCATTGTTTCTTTCAATGGCGGCGATTTGCGCAACAATATCACCATTAACATTGATGGCGAAGGTTGCGAAACAAATGTCTACGGACTTTATCTGACCGATAGGAAACAGCATGTCGAGAATTGCCTGAAAGTCAATCATAATGTGCCGCATTGCATGAGCATGACCAAGTTCAAGGGTATTGTCGATGATGAGGCTTCGGCTGTTTTCAATGGCCATGTTTTTGTGGCGAAAGACGCGCAAAAGACTGATGCACAGCAAAACAACAGCAATATCATCCTCACTTCGACGGCAAAAATCAATTCCCAGCCTTTCCTGGAGATTTATGCTGACGACGTGAAATGCTCGCATGGCACATCGACGGGCCAATTGGACCAGGAAGCCATGTTCTACATGCAGCAGCGTGGCATCAGCAAGAAAGATGCAAGAATGTTGCTGATGTATGCCTTTGCCGCTGAAATCAGCAACCATATCGCCATTGAGGATTTGCGCATTCACATTGACGACATGATTAAGCGTCGTTTGCGTGGCGAATTGTCGAGTTGCGAAAATTGCATCTTGCGTTGCAGCCACCCGAAAGAATATAATTTCGACATCGATTATTCAAAAATATAGTCAGAAGGCTATTGGCCATTGGCTATTAGCTGCTGGCTTGATGATACATTCTATAAAGGAAAAGTTTGCCAGAAGCCAAAGGCCGAAAGCCAGAAGCGACATTCTATGTCAAATAATTAAAAAGATTCCAACTAACAAATCAATTATGTTTGATGTTCAATCCATTCGCCAGCAGTTTCCCGTCCTGAACCAGCAGGTCTACGGCAAGCCATTGGTGTATTTCGACAATGCAGCCACCACGCAGAAGCCGCTTTGCGTCATCGAGCGCGAGCGCGACTATTACCTGAATGAAAACTGCAATATTCACCGTGGCGTGCATTATCTGAGCCAAAAGGCGACTGAGGCTTACGAAAACGCCCGCATCACCGTGGCCAGGTTCATCAATGCGCCCGAAGCGCACGAAATTGTTTTCACAAGGGGAACGACCGAATCGCTGAACCTTTTGGCGACTTCGTTTGAACATCTGTTCATCGAAGAAGGCGACAAGGTGATGGTTACCGCTATGGAACATCATTCCAACCTTGTGCCTTGGCAGCAGATGATTCTGCGGCATCATGGCGAGTTGTTGGTCGTCCCGATGGATGAAAATGGTATTCTGGATTTGAACGCTTATCAGGATTTGCTGAAAAAGCAGCCGAAAGTCGTTTCCATTGCGCACATTTCCAATACTTTAGGAACAATCAATCCAGTTAAGGAAATGATTACTATGGCCCATCAATACGGTATTCCGGTTGTCGTTGATGGTGCCCAGTCAATGGCACATCTGCCCATTGATGTGCAGGACATGGATTGCGATTTCTATGTCTTTTCGGGACATAAGATGTATGCGCCTATGGGCATTGGCGGCTTGTATGGCAAGACCGAATGGCTCGAGAAGATGCCACCTTATCAGTTTGGCGGCGAGATGGTCGATACGGTGAGTTTCGAGAAAACCACTTTCAACAAGCTGCCTTTCAAATTCGAGGCAGGCACACCAAATGTGGGTGCTGCTTTGGGACTTGAAACGGCAGTGAAATTCATTGAAAGCATGGATAGGAAAGCCGTTGCCGAACACGAGGATTTGCTTTTGAAGACGGCTGTTGAAAGGCTTGCGCAAATTGAAGGCATGCGTTTCATCGGTCAGGCACCACATCGCAGCGGACTGGTTTCGTTTGTCATCGATGGCATTCATCCTTACGATTTGGGAACGATTGTCGACAAGATGGGCGTTGCCGTGCGCACGGGCCATCATTGCGCCGAGCCAGTGATGACTTATTTCGGCATTCCGGGCACGGTGAGGGCTTCGTTTGCCATGTATAACACGATTGAAGAAGTTGAAGTTTTTGTAAAAGCAGTTGAAAGGGCTGCAAATATGTTGCGGTAATCTCATTTCAAATATTTGTTTATTTTTGCACCTGAAAAGAAATAACTTGAAAAATGAATGCTGTATTATCAAATGTTATGAATCCGGCGCAAATGATGATTATCAATTCGTTCGCGTCAGCAACATCGCAGAAGGAATTGGATGAATTGCGCGATTTGCTGTTGGATTATTATAATCAGAAACTTCAGGAAGAATTGCAACGCCTTTGGGCGGATGGTACGCTCGACCAAAAAAGGCTCGACGAATTGAAGGGAGAACATTTCCGCACACCATATCAAGACCAATGATTGAGAGAATTGTCATCGATAGCAATGCGCTGATTCATTAAAGACGAAAATACATATTTTCCCATATAGTTCGATATTATTGTTTATTTTTGCCGAATCAATATCACGATATATGCAAGTTCAACTAGATATTTCAAGCAAAACCTCTATGGGCGTTCCTGCCGTAACGGATGAAATTGTCGGTATGCCAGGCGATTGTGTATCCGTTGAAAGTTTCTTTTCAACCTTGCGTCAAGCAGTGAAAGATCACTATGAAAATCTATAAGGTAGTTGTTAAAAAAGAAGTCTTTAATGACCTTTCGGTCATCAAGGATTTCATTGTAACGGTTGCTTCTGTTAATGCGGCTATGAAATATGTGGATGCATTGGAACAAGAGATTTATTCTCTCGCATATTTGGCTCCATGCATCGCTTTGACAACAAGCCGAACTGCTAAAAAATACCATCCTCAGGCTCGTAAGGTTGTGACTCATAACAAGAAATGGACAATCATATTCCATATTGAAGGTTCTTTTGCAGTTGTGGACAAAATTCTTCCAGCCAAGATGATGATTTTTTGAGCCGAATTTGAATATCATGGATATTTTTGAAGAAGAAAGTTGCGCACAGTTTGATAATGTTTTAGAATAAGCCATAAACTGATTTTATATAATAATGACTATCAAAGAAATACAAGATTCCATTGTGGAGGATTTCTCCATGTTCGACGATTGGATGGACCGTTACGCCATGCTGAT
>JAGHSL010000285.1 GCA_018065885.1 Candidatus Limimorpha equi | reverse complement strand
TCGCTGACCGTAGTCACCAAAGAGTTCAACTATGGCGGCGTGGCTCACATGCTCAGTTTGGGCGAGTCCGTCGTTTATGCAGCAGGCATTGCCTGCGGTTTCGCACTGGCACTGATTATCTTTGCCGGCGTGCGCGAACACACTGAACTGATGGAAGTTCCGGAAGGCATGAAAGGCACCCCTATTGCCCTGATTACCGCTGGCATCCTTGCCCTGGCATTCATGGGATTCACGGGAATCGTATAAGTAGAGACGCAATTCATCGCGTCTAAAAATCGCGAAAGGCTGCTTCCTTGAGGCAGCCTTTTTCCGTTTATGCAAAGAATTTCACCACAAAAACACCTTTTTTCTTTTTTTTCTGAAAATAATCGTATTTTTGCGGACGTAATATAATTATACATTTATGAAAAAGCACATTTTCATCGTATTATTCTTCTTAGCTGTTTTTGGTGCCAAGGCACAAACGCCTTACGAAAGCTACGCTAACGACGGCATTTCCATCGATTTCAGCAAGATTGAAGACATTCGTTTCAGGATTTATCTCATGTACAACCTGCAACACGACGGGCAGTTCTCCATCGTTCAAGATGAGAACGATGGCATGTACCTCATCTTCCCAGCCGACAACGGCACAGACTTGTCGGATGCTTTTGATGCATATTATAATGCCAAGTTTACCGACTTCGCTCTGCTCAGCAAGACTGACATCGACGATCACATGACAGAATGGAAAAGCGGCATTGCCAGTGCCGACATGACTTCCATCCTGATGGACTGGTTCCTGCGCCAAAGCCGTGTCGACAATGAAACCTGCGCCAGCTCGCTGCCTTTTTGCACTCATGAAACAATCACATTTGAAGCTGCGAACACGAGTAGCACAGCTCATGAACCCGGCATGGACGATGGCTGCATAGGAAATTCTTACAACCCCTCATTCTACCACATGAAGATTCGCGTGGGTGGACAGTTCATCATCCACATGGAAGGTCGAGACCCAACTTATGGCACTGAAAGAGACATTGACTTCTGCATGTGGGGACCTTACACGGAAGATGAAGTGATGGATCACTCGGCATGTTCCAACCTATCGAGCGGCAAGATCATCGACTGTTGCTACTCGGCTCACTACACAGAAGATTGTTTTCTCGGTTACGAGGAAGGTGATCATCAACACAACACTGAACATGGAGACATCAACTACCATTTGCCTGAAGTTGACGAATATTACATTCTGATGATTACCAACTATTCGCAAGCCCCCTGTGTCATCAGTTTCTCCAAAACTCCAGGCAGCGGTCCGGGCGAAACCGACTGCGGCATTCTGCCAGGCATCGTAACCAACGATGGTCCTTATTGCGACGGCGAAACCATCCAGCTTGACGTCAACGAACAGCCAAACGGCACCTACCAATGGACCGGACCTGATGGCTGGACTTCGACGCTGCCACACCCCATCCGCGAAAACGCCACTGTAGCCATGGCAGGCTCTTATTCATGCACCACCACCGTAGGCACAGAGACCACCACCGCCTCCACCGAAGTCATCGTCAGCGCCACGCCTGAACCGACGGCTTCAGCACAGTCGACATACGTCAACTACGGATCCACCACACAACTCAACGTCGACCCCGGTGTGCAAGGCACTTTCAGCTACCACTGGGAACCTGAAAACATGGTCTCCGACCCTGACATTCAGAATCCAACGACCGTTGTGCTAACCAGCACGCAACTATTCACCGTCACCGTCATCAACACTAACGGTGGCACCCATTGCACTGGCTTCGACGACATCACCATTGAAGTAGGCTCAGGCCTTACCGCCACCGCCTCCGCTGATGAATACACCCTCTGCGAAGGCGAATCGACCACACTTCACGCCTACCCGACAAACGGCACAGGCAATTACACCTACAGCTGGGAGCCAGCCGAATTGGTCAACAACGCCAGCATACAAAACCCAGTGGCCTCACCAAACGTCGGCAACAACACATTCACCTGCCATGTAGGCGATGGCATGGCTACCCGCGATGTCGAAGTGATGATTTTGGTCAACCCCAACGCTGAGCCGACACACCTCTATCCTGCAATCTGCCCCGACGAAACCTATACTTTCTATGGAGAAACGTTCAATACCGAGACCTACAAGGAGCACATGGACCATACACAATTCGGCTGCGACAGCCTTGTCTGCCTCCATCTCACACTAAACCAAGCCTACGACAGCACAATCATAATTAACACCTGCGACGAATATTCGTGGCCTTCATTGGGTAAGCCTTTTACCGGTTACACCGAAGAGACCATTTCCGAGGATGGCACCTATCAAAGAATCTACGAGAGCATACACAGATGCGACAGCGTGGTCACGATAAACGCAACATTCGAATACACGCCTCGTCCATCAGACACCATCATGTCGCCCGATCCAAGCATTGGCGAAGCCACACACGCCGTCATCATAGCCAGCGAATTCCAAATCAACACCTACGACTTCATCGTTAAGGAGCAAGGACACTCTACATGGAACGAGGTGACTTGGACTCTGAAAGACCAATACGGCAACGATGTTGACTGGACTTTAGACACCGAAGGCGATGGCCGACTTCTGCACCTCACCGTTTTCCGTTATGTTGAAGGCAGACTTTACCTTACTGCAACAGTGACAAACGACTGCGGAAGCAAATCAGTGACCCATTGGCTTGAATGCACTTTCTACGGCATAGAGGAAGGAAGCGAAAACCAAGCCAGCGTCGATGTCGTTCCAAACCCGAACAACGGACAAATGACCTTGAATTTCGAGCACCTCACCGGCAAAGTCAACGTCAAGGTTTACGACATGAAGGGCAACATGATCGACAACTTTGAGACCTACAATCAAGTCGGTCAGAGCAGCATGGAATACAACATGAAAGGCCATGCCAACGGCATGTATTTCTTCGTATTCTCGGCAATGGAAGGCACCGTAACAAAGAAAGTCGTTGTGACACAATAAGCTCATTCCATAATCCTAACACGACACTTTGTCCGAATCAATTGAAAAAGGCTGCTCATACGGGCAGCCTTTTCTGTAACAGAAACATCGGGAAATGAAAAAAAGTGAAAAAAACAACATTTTTCATTAAAAGTTCAAAATTATTCCTATATTTGTCGGTTGAATTATTATGGATTGCTGTTTACTTTAGAAAACACAATTGAAAATCAATTAAATAAACGTTTATTAAATACTTTATCACATGAACAGGATTGCGAAACTTCTCTTAATCGGCGCCATGCTGCTGACATTGCCGATGCGGTATTTTGCACAGAATTCAAGGACAGTCTACAATCAGGAGACGATTGAATTTGACATTACAGACATTGACCTCTTCGATGAACGTGTCTTTTTCATCTACAACCTTGTCAATGACAGTCGTTTCGATGTCAAGGCAAGCGAAGAAAACGGCATTTTCCTCATCAATGCCAACGAAGCCTTTGAAGGCATGAATCTGGAAGACAGTTTCTTGGATTTCTGTCATCAGAACAATGCAGCCTTCAGACAGATGGATAAGGCTGTTGCCGCTGATGTAGCCTGCGAATACAAGGCCTTTATCCCGTCAGAAATGTTTGCATCGCTGATGATGGACTATTACGTCAGGTCGAGACAAAACAACACTTGTGCCAATGCCGATCCTTTCTGCACCGACAACGGCCAATATCAATTCCCTGCCGGCGTAAATGCCGGTTCTGGCGAAGCCGGACCGAGCTACAATTGCCTATCCACTACGCCCAACCCCGCCTGGTATTATATGAGAATAGCCACCCCTGGCAACATCAACATCTATATGTACAGCACCCCGTCGCACGACATCGACTTCTGCTGCTGGGGGCCATTCGCCGACCCTGTTTCGCCTTGTCCGAATGGTTTGACCGCCGACAAGGTAGTGAGTTGCAGCTATTCCGCTGCCGCTACTGAAAACTGCATCATTCCCTCTTCAGCACAAACCGGTGAATACTACATTCTTGTTATCACCAATTACTCAAACCAAACTTGCAACATCACCTTCAGCAAAACAGGCGGCACAGGCACCACCGACTGCGGCATCATGCCTCCATTGGTTGACAACGACGGCCCTTATTGCGTTGGTGAAACCATCCATTTGACAGCTAATTCAAACGGACAATCCGGCGCAACTTTCAGCTGGACTGGCCCAGGAGGATTCACCTCAACCCAGCAAAACCCGACCCGCACAAACTGCACCATGGCTATGTCTGGAACCTACACCTGCACCATCACCGTAGGTTCGCAGACCAATAATGCAACGACTGAAGTCGTCGTCAATCCACAGCCGACAGCTAATTTCAATTTCACATCAGTCTGTAAAGGCACGCCGACCCAATTCACGAACACTTCCACCAACAACCCATCGGGTCAGCCAATGACATACCAATGGAACTTTGGCGACGGCGGCACCAGCACCGAGCAAAACCCTTCGCACACCTACGCCCAAGCTGGCAACTACACCGTTCAGCTCACCGTCAGAAATCCTAACGGAACGTGCTCCAGCCAAAAGCAGCAGACCGTTCCTGTCTATGCAGCCCCTACCGCTTCAGCGACAGCACAACCAACCACCGTCATGTACGGCGGTTCTTCACAACTTTCAGCCAGTGCCGGAGTTGGCGGTCAGTTCAATTTCCAATGGGTTCCTGCCGACAAAGTGCTCAATCCTAACTCACAAAACACGATGACCGTTGGTTTGCAAGAGACCACGACATTCACCGTCACAATCACCAACCCACAAGGCGGTTGCAGCAGCACGGCACAAGTCACCGTCAGCATAGAAGGCTCCGGCATGACAGCCATGGCCACTGCCGATGCATACGAACTTTGCGAAGGCGAATCAACGACCTTGCACGCCCAGCCATCGGGTGGCACAGGCAACTACACCTACACATGGTCGCCAGCCAACACACTTAACAACGCGAACATTCAGAATCCAGTCGCCAACCCTCCTGTCGGAACCACACAATATACCTGTCAGGTGAGCGACGGCTACACCACACAAAACGTTTCAGTCAACATCATCGTTCATCCAACCAGCGAATCACACCCGAACATCAGCATCTGCCCCGACGAAACCTACGATTTCTTCGGCCAAGACCTCAATGAACCCGGAGCCTACCAATACACCACCACCAACGTTTTTGGCTGCGACAGCACTGTTTTCCTGACCTTGCAACACTACGAGACATACGACGAAGACATCATCACCGAACACATCTGCTACGGTGAACACTACACTTTCTTTGGCCACGATTACTACAGCAACTGCTCACCATCCAGCACCTACGAAGTGCTTCAGACTGTTCACGGCTGCGACAGCATCATCAGACTTGACCTTACCGTTTATCCGGCCAACGACACGACCATTGTCGACCCGTCAATTTGCATTAACCAGAGTTACAATTTCCACGGCACATTGTATCACAACGACGGTGACATCGCATTTTTCGATACCATCGACAATCACGGATGCCTTAAAGTCGAAAAGCTTATCCTTAGCGTAGGCGAATACCAGATGCCTCCTGTTGAAGAAAAATACATCTGCTACGAATACGGAGGACAACCTGAGTATACTTGGGATAAAAACGGTCAGACCTACACCAGCGATGCTGAGGACGAAGTGATTCTCCCCGACCCGACAGGTGGCTGCGATTTCAAATACCGCCTGAAAGTACGTTTCCATGAAAACTACTATCAGGAAGATAATGTGACAAGTTGCGATGCCTACACTTGGCCTGTCAACGGTCTGACTTACACACAGACATGCACCGACACAAAGACCTTCCCGACAACCGCACCTAACTTCGACTGCGGCGTGGACACATACGTCCTGAACCTTACCATCACCGAGCACGATGAAGAAATGGTCGATCTTAACGATGTTACGGCACCAGACTACGATGAAGCAAACTCATGCGATGAGTTCTTCTGGAATCCAAAGGGAAAGACATACGACCCTAACACTTACACCTATCAGGGTCAACCCTATCTTGGAGGAGAAACAGTTTCACAATCAGGAACGTACCAAAGAATTTACCAAAACAGCCAAGAATGCGACAGTATCGTGAGCCTGAAAGTTCAGTTTGAATACACACCAAATCCAACCGATTCCATCATGTCGCCTGACGCAAGCATCGGTGTTGCTACACACACCGTCATCACGGCCAGCGAGTTCCAAATCAACACTTACGACTTCACAATCCAAGAACAAGGACAATCCCATTGGGAGAAGGTGGAATGGACACTGAAAGACCAATACGGCAACGATGTTGACTGGGACATGGAAACAGAAGGCAACGGTGAACTCATGCACCTTACCGTTTTCCGTTATGTTCCAGGCAGGGTCTACCTTACGGCGACAGCCTCCAACCGTTGCGGAAGCGTAACGCGCACACATTGGATTGAATGCTCATTCTACGGCGTTGAAGAAGGAATCGAAAACCGCGTCTCCGTCGACATCATTCCAAACCCGAACAACGGACAGATGACCTTGAACTTCGAATACCTCACCGGAAACGTGAACATCAAGGTCTACGACATGAAAGGCAACTTGGTTGACAACTTCAACACCTACAACAGCTTCGGACCAAACACCCTTCAATACAGCATGAAGGACTTCTCCGACGGCATGTATTACTTTGTCATTTCCGGCAAGGAAGGCTCAGTGACAAAGAAAGTCATCATCAATAAATAAAAGCTGTCCGATTAAAAACAGCAAATCCTTTAAAAAGCAGCTTCGGCTGCTTTTTTTATTTCATTTTTTCGACAGAAAACGTATTTTGTTTATCTTAGCAGACCAAATACGTCCTCCGCCATCAGATTATATCTGATTGTAAAACAAACATATATGAAAAACAAACCTAATTTTTCAATAAAAATGAATAAACAGGTCAAATTACTTTTGGTTGTCACGGCATTGATTTTCGTCAGTTTCAAAACGGCAAAAGCCCAAACCATATCCACACAAGGCAAGGAATTCTGGGTTTCGTTCATGGCAAACGGATACAAGTACCACCCAGATGCTCCGCACGGCAACTGGATTCTCACACAAGTCCTCATCAGCGCCAAACATGACTGTAGCGGCACTGTCAGCAACCCAAATACAGGATGGAATTACCAATTCAATGTTAGGGCCAACGACATAACCACCGTTGAAATTCCGGAAGAGGAAGCCTATCATGAAGCAACGGTTTATGAACGAATCGTGAACAAGGGCATTCTCATTCAGACTACCGATACCGTATCGGTTTACTGCACCAATATAGCACACGTTTCTTTCGATGCCTCATACGTCTTGCCAATTGAAGGATTGGCTGACAGCTATCTCATCCAAACCTACGACCAATCCACAAACACCTCTACAAGTGAATATGTGAACAGTCACCAGACGAGTGCCTTTGTCATCATTGCCACCGAAGACAATACGACTATCGACATCACACCCACAGTGCCGACATTGGGAGGCAGACCTGCCGGCGAAGAATTCAGCGTTACTTTGAACAAAGGTCAAGCCTACCAAGTCAGGTCAACTTTAAACGGAACCCAACGCGATTTGAGCGGCACCCTTGTCACTTCTCGCGATTGCAAAAAAATTGCCGTCTTCAACGGCAACACCGTCACTTGCATTCCAAGAACCAAGAACAGTTTTGACCACATTTTCGAGCAAGCCATGCCGATACGCGCTTGGGGTAAAAATTTCGTTGTCACACAATCGTTGGATCGCGATGAAGATTATGTGAAAATCACTTCCGCCGTTGACAACAATGCCATACTCAAAAACGGAGAAACGCTATGCACACTTCAGTCAAACGAATCCTTCATTTTCCCTCTATCTGAAGATGAAAAGTCCTGCTATCTGGAAGCATCAGGACCAAGTGCAGTGTTCCTATACAACACTTCTTGTGAAAGAGATTTCTGGGGAAACAGCACTAACGGAGACCCTTCGGTAGTATGGATTGCTCCCATAGAGCAGCGCATCAATGATGTCACTTTTTCGACTTTCGACGACCCGCACATCAACATTGCGCACCATTACGTCAACATCATCATCAACACCGAAGATATTAATAAAGTTTACCTTGATGGAAGTCTGATTTCACCATTGCTTTTCCGACAGGTGTCGGGAAACGAAGCATACAGCTATGCAAGAATTGAGATAGAAAATGCCGTACATCACCTTTCCTGCATCAATGGATTCAACGCCCACATATACGGCTTCGGTGCTGCCAAAGGCTATGCCTATTTGGTCGGTTCAAACGCCTCAGACCTTACATGCAACACCACCATCAACGGCATTGAGGTAAAACCCAACGAGACTTTCCACTACTGCGTTGATGAATCCGCGACCTTCTCGGCAGAAGTCAACTATCAGGAATACAGTTTGCAATGGGATTTTGGAGACGGCACAACAAGCACTCAAAACCCTGCCATCCATACTTACAGCAACAAGTCACTTTACAATGCCAAACTCATTGTCACCGTGCAGGGCGGCACTTGCGATGGCAGTGCCACCGAAACCATACCATTCTTAGTTGATGTAAGACAGAACTACCTCCCGCCCATTTACGATGAACTCTGCTACGGCGATGGCTATTACGACCATGGCTTATCGGTTCATCAAATTCTGGAAGACACCATCTTGGGCACAGCACAGGCCAACCCGACGTTTTCGAACTGTCAGGACAGTCTGCTCATCTACCTCACCGTCAGGCAACCAGATCATGTCCATTTCGATGAAAGCACATGCTGGCGCGGCCATTCCGGCACCTATACAGGACATGGTTTTGTCATTCAATACGACCACCCTGGAACCTTCAGCGACCACCATGAATTGCCAAACGTTTTCGGCTGCGACAGCGTTGCCACGATTACACTCACCGTCAGCGACAGAATAACCAAAACTCTCAATGAACATTGCTGCGAAAGCTCATATTATTGGGACGGCAGCACTTACAGCCAACCTGGAACCTACGAAAAACAATATGTCTCGACACAAGGCTGCGACAGCATCGTGACCCTCAACCTCACCTTCGGGCATCCGCAAACCTTTGCTTTCGACACCATTGTTTGCGGCACATTCATCTGGAATGGCCAGGAATACCAAGACGCGCCCGGCTATCACGAATACATGCAAAATTTCCAGACATTCGACGGATGCGACAGCACTGTAATTGCAAAAGTGAATTTATCAGATGTCGTTGATGGCCCCACGGAAGAAGCATCCGGCTGCAACTCTCACCCTTGGAACGGTGAGGTCTATACGATTCCCGGCACATATTCCACAAATCTGACCTCTCAGTTCGGCTGTGACTCAATCGCACATCTTGAACTTCACATGAACTACACACCTTCCGCATGGGGCAACCCTGGCGAAGAAATCTACGCCCACGACACGCTTGCAGCCCATCAGGTGATTACTGCCACTGAATTTCAAATCTTCACCTACACCTACAGCATTCAAGACAAGAACCCATACTGCCATTGGGACTCAGTCGTATGGAGCATACATTCCGAAGAAGGCGAAGCGGTGGACTGGGTTCTTGAACCTTTCGTCGACAAAGACAGCATTGTATGGTCGGCCGAACTTTCTGTCTTCAATTATGTTCCGGGCAGAATCATCATAAACGCCACAGCCTACAACGAATGCGAGAAGCAGGGCATCCTGTTCCAAAACTGGGTGGTATGCTCATTCTTCGGAGTCGACGAGGCCGAATATGCAGCCGACATCCGTGTTGTCCCGAACCCGAACAACGGAGAAATGGACCTCCAGTTTTTCAATACCGACGGTAGCACAGAGGTCACGGTCTACGACATGTCGGGGACGCTCATCGACAAATTCATGACCAATGCCAACAATTACCGCTACACTATGAAACGGCACACCGCCGGAATTTACCTTTTCGTGTTCAACTACAAGGGGAAAATCATCACCCGAAAAGTCTGCATCGGCTGATTATTACGCAATAAAAACGTTTCGAAAGCCGTTTTCAGCGCATCAAACAACTTTTTTGACAAAAATATCGGACAAACGAAGCCAATGAAAGAAATAAGTTTTTAAATTTGCCAAATTTTTATTTCAAACATAGTACGCAAAGCACCTAAATAACTCAACACTATGAAAAGAAGGTCTCTCAGCACGACGTTAATTTTGGTCTCAGCAGGTCTCTTCCTCACGGGCTTTTTCAGTTCTTGTCTCAAGGAAGAATTCCTGAAGAATGAGGATGGAGAATATGTGACTGATTCGCTCGGCCACAAAATCCCAAGCGACTCAACAATCATTTACATCACCCAGGAAATCCCTGACATCAACAAGTTCATGCCCGACATTTTGCTTCGGCACATGAACCAGATGGGCGCTCTCCACTATGGCACCGAACCGCCAAAAATCGATGGAGAGTTCATGGCCGATTACATGTTTGTAAAGAAGACCATTTTCATGCCTGAAAGCAATTACCAAAACATCGTGGAAGGAAGTCCGATTGGAAGCAGCTACGGCCTCACGTTCTACGACCAAATATGGTCGGTGATGAAGTGCGATTACTCCAGATTAATGCAACCGGCTCCAAACATGTATTTCTACGAATGCTCAACCGACGACTCAACATATCAAATCCTCCATTCAAACTTCGACAAGTTCAAAGAATATGATATGACGCCTGACTATTTCAAGGATGGTAACTTCAACACAGATGAGTTTAAGAACACTTACATCATTGGAAGCAAACCTTATTTCACCATGTTCTTCTACCAAGTGCTTAGAAACGAACTTCCTGTTTCCTTGCCATTTACTCCTAAAGACTTCCGCCCAGTCATCGCCAACATCATTTCCGGCAAATACAACGAAAGTGCCGACGGACTTGATAATATTACCGATTTCTATTGGGGAAGGCAATGCATAGGTTACATTAAGACAGGAGATGTTTTGAACCAAGCCATTGAGGAAGGCTTGCAGCCTTATTACGGCGATGCTTGGATTTGCAACAACCAAGGCCATCCTCTCACCCATCCCGTCAACGAACCCGATGACAACGAATCCAACGACAACGAATAAAGAATCACTCCATGAAAAAATTATCATATATTGCGCTCACAATCTGTTTAGCTCTCAGCACATTAGCTGCTAACGCACAGTTTAACAAGCCTTTGCAATCTGCCAGTCAAAGAAAAACATCAAATGTTGCCAAATACAATGTCGGCATCACCGGCGGTCTGAGTCTCACCCATTGGATTCATACAGGAGGTCTGAAAAACGATTTCGAGCAACCTGTCACAGATGGATTAGGACCAGTTTTCGGAGTTTCCGTTGAAAGACTGCTAAACAACAGAATGTCAATCAGTTTTGAAGGATTCTATGCCATGAGAAAAACCAAACTCACCTACAATTCGATTAAGCAATTAGCCATAGCTTACGGAAATTCAAGCGATTATCAAAAAAATTTCAGCATCGAATACAACCAAATTGAGATTCAGGTTCCAGTGACCTACTATCTTTCAAGCACCCAAAACGCCCGCATCAAGCCATACGTTTTCGTAGCTCCACGCATTTCAATTCCTTTAAGCGGAACAGAGAAGATGGAAAGTCAACTTCTTGATTCTCTTGGCAATTTCCAACTCGATGCCGACGGGAACCCAAGTTCCATCTTGGTTCAAACCGACCTGAACAAATCGAACTTCAGACAATTCAATGTAGGTTTAGTTGGCGGTGTTGGCGTGCTTTTCACAATCAACACAAACAATTACTATTTCCTCATCAAAGTTGACGCTTCATACAACTACAATCTGATAAACAGCTATACCAAAGACGAAAAGGATGCCAATGTTCCAAATGTATTGGGTGTAGGCTACATCGAGCCATCATTGCTTGGCAAACGTTTCATCACCGATGCCACCCTCAAAGCCACAATCCTTTTCCCTCTGAAGAAACAGCTCAAGGGTGCTTGCATGAGATGGGGAGAATATGATTGATTTATTATTCAAAATTTAAAGATTCAAAAATTCAAAGATTTAAAGATTTGACAGTAAACAAACTCATATAAGAAACTGAAAAACAAACGGGCGGGTGATGGTAGCATTATCCGCCGTTTTCAATAATTGTAAATAATAACAAATCAAACACATACAATCATGAAAAGGAGTTTTTTTAGCAGTTTAGCCATTGCATTGCTCGCTCTCACGACGGGCTTTGCCACAGCGCAGACCTTCACTTATCCCGTTAAGGGAGAAAAGGGATTCTCGCTCACCGAAAAGACCAGAGGAAACGTTGCCATCAGCTACAACCTCGGCGAATTTTCTTTCAACAACCTGAATTACAGAGGCGAAGACATGTCGGAAATAACGATTTCAGCCATTACGCTTCCCAACAACGCAGGTTGTCCGAACCTCCCGACCGAAAGCCGTTACATCGCTATTCCTCAAGGCGCAAAAGCGAAATTGAACGTGGTAAGTTTCGAAAAGGAAGTGATCAGGAACGTCAACATTGCTCCGGCACTCAGGATTCAGGCCGAGACCGAAGAACCCGACATGAATTACATAAAGGATGAAAAAGTGTATGCCGTCAATGCCAACTATCCAGCCGATCCATTTGTGGTTTCAACAACGACTTCCCTGCGTGGCGTCGATGCCGTGGTGGTTTCCATCACTCCATTCCAATACAATCCTGTGACAAAGGAACTTACGGTTTATTCCAACGTGAAGTTAGACCTTCAGTTTGAAGGCGGCAATGGTGAATTTGGCGACAACCGACTCCGTTCACCTTATTGGGACAACATTCTTGCTGCCGAACTGATGAACTACGACCAGTTGCCCGTCATCGACTATTCGGCTCGTATGCAGCAATGGCTCCGCGATGATGCCGAAGGCGCCGAATACCTCATTGTCACCCCTAACAACGAGGAGTGGGCACCTTACGCCAACCAACTGAAGGAATTCCGCACCAAGCAAGGCATCATCACAAAAGTCATTCGTCTTGACGAAATGCCAGCCAACAGCACCAACGAAATGAAGACATGGTTTCACAATGCCTACAACACTTGGGAAATTGCCCCTGTTGCCGTCTGCCTCCTTGGTGACCACGGCACCAACATGAGCCAATACATTCCAGCCGAAACAGTGCCACATCCTTACGAAGGTTCCTGCATCACCGACAACCGCTATGCCGACCCAACAGGCGACAATCTGCCTGACATGGTTTTCTCCCGCCTGATTGCACAAAACGCATCCGAACTGCCGGTCTTCGTTGGCAAGCAAATCGAATATGAATACACCAATGTGAACATGGATCCGAGTTTTTACGAACGCCCTATTACCGCATTAGGTTGGCAGACAGAGCGTTGGTTCCAACTCTGTTCTGAAGTGTTCGGCGGCTACATGCGCAGCAAGGGCTACGATACCAACCGCATCAACTGCATCTATGACGGCAATCCTGGCTCAATCTGGTCATCGGCTACCAACACCAGCGATGTCGTCAACTATTTTGGTCCTAATGGAACTGGCTACATTCCTCAAGCCCCAAACGAACTTGGCGATTGGAACAACGGTTCACCAGGACAGGTCGTCACTGCCATCAACGAAGGCACTTTCTGGCTGCAACACCGCG
>JAGHSL010000043.1 GCA_018065885.1 Candidatus Limimorpha equi | reverse complement strand
ACGAACTCCCGATTGCAGGCCTTATCGCATTAGTCATGTATATTGCCATCATCGTCTATATGATTTGGGACAGCAAACGCGCAAAAGTGGAAGAAGAATAATTTTATGATTTGTAAATCAGTAATTTAATATGATCAGATTGGAAATTTGTGCCAACGGCATCAAGTCGTTGAGAAATGCAATGGACGGCTGCGCCCAGTGTGTCGAGCTGTGCGAGGCATTGGAAGTTGGTGGTGTGACGCCTTCATTTGGAACTTTGGCAAAAGCCGCCGAAATATCGTTTATCCCGATTCGTGTCTTGATTCGTCCGCGCCCGGGAAATTACATTTATGATGAGGAAGAAACCGAAATCATGAAGACCGACATCATGCTCTGCAAGAAACTTGGTTTGGAGGGCGTTGTGATTGGTGCTTTGAACGATGAAGGCAAATTGGATGTGCCGACCGTCAAGGCCTTGATGGAGGCTGGCGAAGGCTTGAAATTCACTTTCCACCGCGCCATCGATGCTTGTGTCAATCCGTTTGAGGCTATGGAACAGTTGATAGATTTGGGCTTCGACAAGGTGCTGACTTCGGGTGGCAAACCGAAAGCCGAGGAAGGCATCCCGATGATTGCCGAAATGCAGTTGCGCTATGGCGACAAAATAGGCATCATGCCTGGCGGCGGCATCAATTTGGGTAATGTCCAGGATATTGTCAATATGACGGGTGTCAAGCACTGCCATGCTTCGCTGTCGCATTGGGTGCCGCGTTTCAATGAGAGACTTTATCCGAATCAAGTTGACAATACAGGTGCGCAAATGGTTTGGACCGAAGCCAATTATGATCTGATTTACGAAATGGAAAAGATGCTCAATCCGATGTAATCAAGGATTATTTTATGTCAAGAATTAGTGAAATCGAAGATTCGACGTAGTCAATTTAGAGAAATGGACAACATGCTGCTGAAGTTCTGTGCGCAAGCGCACATTTTGAATTTTAGAATATGCTGATTCTCTTTTTCTTGCGCGAAGCGCATTATTCCCATCGTAGGCGGAAATTCAAGTAGGACAGTGTCCGAAAAAAATTCTCTGATTCTCTGATTCTCTAATTCTTGAAAAAGAAAAATATAAATCGTGATGAAAACAAAACTGATACTTTTTGCAATCTTGATTTTAGTGCTTGCCTCATGTCAGGAAGAGACGAATCCCGTCAAGGAACAAATGCTTTCCGAAGGCTGGACTTTAACCGGCGACACGCTCGGCATCAACCTGAATGTCAGCGTGCCATCCGTAGTGCAGACCGATTTGTTTGATGCAGGAATCATTCCCGACCCATATCTCGGTCAAGTGGAGAACGATTTACTTTGGGTCTCCGACCATCCTTGGAAATACACGCTGCATTTCAATGTCAACAAGGAAATGCTGCAAAGCGAGTTCATCGACTTGATTTTTGAGGGCATCGACACATACGCCGATGTGGTCTTGAACGGGCAGAAACTGTTTCGTGCCGACAATATGTTCCGCTGCTGGTCGGTGCCGTTGCGTACGGTGAAAGGTTCGACCATCGAAGCTGTACGCGATTCCTTCCAAGAGGTTTATCCGCTTCGCGAGATTGACAATGTGCTGGAAATCAGTTTTCCGCGTTATGA
>JAGHSL010000268.1 GCA_018065885.1 Candidatus Limimorpha equi | reverse complement strand
GCAATTGCCTTTTTAGGCATCAACCTAAACGCTCAGACTATGAACAGAAAGACATTAGTCGCCTATTTCTCAGCCACTGGAACGACTGAAAAAGTGGCGCAGAACCTCGCCGAGGTCACCCATTCCGACCTCTTTGAAATCAATCCGGAAACGCCCTACACCGCCGCCGACTTGGACTGGAGAGACAAGAACTCGCGCAGCACCATCGAGATGAACGACAAGGCGTCGCGCCCTGCCATTGCCGAAAAATTGGACAATATGGCTGATTATGATGTGGTTTATCTCGGTTTCCCCATCTGGTGGTATGTTGCTCCGACCATCGTCAACACTTTCCTCGAAAGCTACGATTTCAGCGGAAAGACCATCGTGCTTTTCGCCACCTCGGGCAGCAGCGGCTTCGGCAAGACCGTCGAAAGCCTTCAGCCCAGCGCGCCAAAGGCTAAATTCATCGAAGGCCGCGTGCTGAACGGCAACCCGTCGAAAGAGAAAATCGGCGAATGGGTCGATAGCTTGGAACTGTAATGCCCTTTGAGGCGCAGCCGCTACGTCTCTACCAAGTATAACCAATCAAAAAAAACGCCTCGTCTTGCAAGGCGTTTTTTTTCATTTCACAAATTTCCAACATTTCTCGTTGAAACGCTCAAATCTCTCATTCAAAGCCGCATTGTAGTTTGCAATTAGCTTATTTACAGCCTTTTACGCAGTCCGAAATTCTTTTTTTTAGCTTTTCGGACCATCCTGTCTAATCTCCTTTCAAGTTTCGTGCCTCGTGCCAAGGTCTTGAGCGTGTCGGCAAGTTCGTTGGCATCGCTGCCTTTGCCGTTGAGTTTGCGCAACGGAAGCGGTATTTCGTTTTGGGCTTCAACCCATATCGGCATAGCGTAGCAGGCTCTTGAATAACCCATGGCGCACCAAAGCACTTTGCCGTCCAAAACCACACTCGAAACCGAAGTCGGGCGGGCGATGATGCTTTCCTTGGCAAGGTTTTTCAGAATCCATTCAGCATCAAACTTGCCTTTGTGAGCTTTCATCTTTTGCTCGACGAGTTCGTAGCGGTCGTAGCCTTTCCCTTCGCCTTCGCGGCCCGTGAAAGCGTAATTGGTGCGAATCAGATAGCCATCGCGTGGCACATCGAAACGCGTGTAGCCCAAATCATGCACTTCGAAATAGGCGGCATTGCCGTTGGCATCGCTCACACCGAAATTGGCTTCCAAGCCATTGGGCTGCGGCAGCGAGTCGATATAACGCTGGAAATCATCTATCGTCGTGCAAATCTGCAAGGCCTTTTTCATGATAATGCCTTCCCACGGACGGTTTTCATCAATGATGGGCGACAAGCCGTAGGCCACGCTGTTCATAATGGAAAAACCGACTTCATTCGTCCCGCACCAAACGCTGGCACGCAACGAATCGTTGGAATCGACGACACCCGTAAAGGAAAAGCAACCTTCATCGGCAAAGAAATCCAGATAATTGAACCGCACCGACGAATCGCGCTGTTTCCACAGCAAAGGGCGACCGTTTGCGCTTGCATCGGCACCTACAATGATGGTCGTGCAGCAAAATGCCAAGTCAGCATACAGTAAGGCGACCAGCAAGAGAATCTTTTTCATCCTTCTTAAATTACTGTGGTGCAACGACATTGAAGGACACTAAATCCTCCTCGCCCTTGTTGCTGATGCTATGGCCGTGTCCTTTCTGGCAGTAATGCGCCATGCCTTTCGTGTAGGTGTGTTCCTCGCCATCGAACAGAATGGTTGCTTCGCCTTGCAGCACATAAACGATTTCCATGTCGGTGTCGTGAGTATGATTGCCAACCGACGAACCTGAAGGAATGGTGCAATACATGAACTTGTTTTTGCCATCCACCAGCATTTTCATGTAAATGTCGCCCTCGCCGCCCTTGAAATTTGACATCGTGTCAATATCCATAGCATTGAAATCAATCGTACTGATGACTTCCTGAGGAATGATTTCAGGAGTTGTGTCTGTAACGATTTCAGGAACAGGAGTTTGTTCGACATTCTTGTTCGCATTGCGGCAACCTGCAAACGCCAAGGCCATCACTGCCAACGGCATGACTAAACGGAAAATTCTTCTTTTCATGATTTGAGATTTTAGTATTGTTGATGATTTGTTGAGGCGACAAAGATAAGGTATTATTATGCTCAATTCCAACTGTCTGAACACATTAGAATCAGCTTTTCTTTTTGTTCAAAATTGTAGGTGTCTTTTATCTGATTTATTTTCCTCTTCCCTGTATCACAATCAAAACGGTGTAAATCAAGATTTTGATATCAAGTGCAATGGAAACATTTTCGATGTAAAGCACATCGTATTTCAGACGTTCAATCATTTCCTCCACATTTTCGGCATAGCCGAACTTCACTTCGCCCCAACTTGTGATGCCGGGTTTCACCTGAAGCAGCAAACGGTAATAAGGTGCCGTTTCCATGATTTTGTCGATATAATACTGACGTTCAGGGCGATAGCCGACAAGCGACATCTTGCCTTTCAATACAGTCCAGAATTGTGGGATTTCGTCAAGACGAACCTTGCGCATGAAACGCCCGAATTTGGTAATGCGCGGGTCATCGTCGCCACTCGAAAGCTGCGGAGTGCCGTTGGCCTCGGCATCGATGCGCATACTGCGGAATTTCGCCATCTTAAAAGGTTTGCCGTTCTTGCCGATACGTTCCTGCACATAAAAGACAGGTCCTTTTGAGGTGACTTTCACGATGATAGCGCAAATTAAAAAGACCGGCGACAGCAACACCAGAGCACAAGTGGAAGCCACAATATCGAAAATTCGCTTGACCACTTTTTGCCAAATCGGCATTCCTTCAGGCGTAACCTGAACCAAAGGCGCATACCAAATGGCCGACTGCTTGATGCCGCCAAAGACCAAGTCCTGCATTTCAGGAATGATTTTCACCACCGCATCGGTGCCGTCAATGACCGAAAGCAAAACGCTCATTGCCTCAGTTTCAGAACGTTCGATGGCAATGATCACTTCCTCCACATTGTTTTCCTTCACAATGCGCTGTACATCTCTATAATTGCCAAGATAAGGCAGATATTCGCCTAATTTATAATAATCCTTGTCATAAACATTTACAAAACCAACGAGATACATTCCCGAAGGTTTCACCTCATTGGCAATTTCGTTGTAAATGGCGCAGGCATTATCGTTACTACCTACAATCAGCGTGTTGAATCCGATTTTCCTTGTCCTGATTTTGTGAATCATTATGGATGTTATGGTAAACCGAACTATATAAGTGAATCCGAATTGCAAGCAGAATAATGCTATAAATGACTGATAATATGATTTGTAAGTCTCAACCTGATCGTCAAGTATGGTTGCGAAGAAAAGCACAATTACGCCTAAAAGGGTGATGAAGAAAGTTTGTCCCAGTTCTTTAAGCCTCGATTTCTGATAGACTTTCTGATAAGCTCCAGTGACAGCATGAAGAATCAGCCAGCAAATCGGAATGCCAATAATACCCAACCAGAAATTCGTGGTTCTCAGCGAGTTGGCGATGACACCCCAAGCGTCCAAATCTAATCCTTCACGGGTCTTTCTGAAAAAATAGAAAAACAGCCAAGCCAGAAAAGAAGTAATCCAATCTGCGAAAAAATAATACTGTGTAAGTTTCTTCTTGTTCATTTTTAACGCGAAATCAGTTTCAGATTGTCAAGATAATAGAGGCGAGTGTGATTCGGAATCACTTCTTGATCTTCATTCTTGTAAACGTGAGAAGTAAAGTAAATCCTGAAATAACTGGCATCTTCGTAGGCGACACAAGTTGGTCCTATGTTAATGTAGATTTTTTTCCAGTTTTGTGGTATGTCGTTGACGGTGTCGGTGGCTTGGATGGTCACCAAAGGAGCCTCGTGCTCGACATAATTCTTGCAATAAATCACACCGACCGTGAACGGTGTGTTGCAATTGTAATCCAGCTCGAGCAAACATGGATTTCCGTCGGTGGGCAACTCTTTCAGCTCATTGAAAGTGGAAACATAGAAATGCTGCGAGTCGGCCGGAAGTGTGATTTTGGCTGATTTAGATGAATATTGAGGATAATCAGGCAGTTCAAGGTTCTCGCTTCCCGAAACGCAATCTATCGGGGCATCGCTTTCGTCCATGGCACAAAGCGTGACAGTCCCGCTCTCAAAGTCTTCCTTCCATTGCATTTTGATAAGGTCAATCGGATAATAGCTGACCACTGGATTTAAGTTTATTATGCTGTCTTCCACAAAATTAATGTTTTCATAGACTTGAGGCTGGTAAAAAGTGTAGGCAGCGCGTGCCGCGCCAATACCGTTGACCTTTATGCCTGCATAAACGCTAATCTTGTGTTTTCCGCTTTTCAAAACGGGGAATGTGGATGGCAATTCAAAACAGCCAATGATTTGGTCGTCGATGTAAACCCAAGCGTCTGTAATGTTCGATGTATTGGCGCCAAAAGTAGGATAATCCTGATTAGGATTCACGGTAATCGAATTGATGTGGATGTAAGCAGGGATACTCTGGCCATCCTTGAATTTTTTGCAGGATGTGCCGAGAATGGCAATGATGAAACAAACAGACAAAACAAAGGTAAACGACTTCCTCATGGCAATAAACTTTATGGAAAAACGTGGTATCGGATAATATATTGCTTTTAGCGAGCCTTATTTTTCGAATTTTTTAATCGATTTGTCAACGGATTCAAGGATTTGGTAGGCCAGTTTCAGGACTTTCACGCCGTCTTCGATGGTGACGGCCGGCAAAGTGTTGTGAATGATGGCATTGTAAAAACTTTCCAATTCTGTTTTGATGGCGTTGATTGGCGTAATCTCTGGTTTTTCTATTGTGATTTGCTTTTCATCGCCGTTGGCCAAATCAATGGTCATGGCAAAAGGATTTGTGGTGTCGACTTCATCGTGAATGCGTACGATTTCGCAAACTTTGTCAAGGAAATCGACCGTAATGTAAGCATCACTTTGGAAAATGCGGGTCTTACGCATGTTTTTCATCGAGATTCGGCTTGTTGTAAGATTGGCGACAGTGCCGTTTTCAAATTCGATGCGCGCATTGGTGATGTCGGGCGTCGGACTTACAATGCTGATGCCGCTTGCGCTGATGTGTGTGACTGGCGACTTGACAATGGAAAGCAAAATGTCGAGGTCGTGAACCATAAGGTCAAGAACCACAGGAACATCCGTGCCGCGTGGATTGAACAATGCCAAACGGTGCGCTTCGATGAACATGGGCGATTTGATGAAAGGTTCGGCCGCAATGAAAGCAGGATTGAACCGCTCGACATGACCAACCTGCACTTTAACCTTGGCCTCATCGGCGAGTTTTATCAGCGCATTCGCTTCTTCGGGTGTCGCCACAATCGGCTTTTCGATAAACACATGCTTTGAGCGTTGAAGTGCCTTCGATGCACAAGCGAAATGCTGAATGGTAGGTGTCACAATGTCAACGACATCAACTGCATTAATCAGTGAATCAATGGATTCGAAACACTTTACATTCATTTCCGATTCCACTTTTCGTGCCGTTTCTTCCATAGGATCGTAAAAACCGACCAGTTCGTAATTCTCGATTTGCTTGATGCAGTTGATATGGATTTTTCCCAAATGACCTGCTCCTAAAACACCAATTTTCAACATAATTCAAAATTTTGGCAAAAATAGTTTATTTATCGTTTGGTTTGACGTATTTTCGCACCGCAAAACAAGAAAATGAACAGTAATTTTGAAGATACTTACCGTCACAAGGGAATGCGCCGACAACTTGTTGATTTGTTGCGCACAAAAGGCATTACCGACGAAAACGTGCTGAAAGCCATCGACGAAGTGCCGCGTCATGTTTTCCTTGATTCATCTTTTGTTGAACTCGCATATCAGGACATCGCTTTCCCAATCGGTTCCGGTCAAACCATTTCCCAGCCTCATACTGTGGCTTTTCAGACCCAGCTCTTGGAAATCAAGCCTGGCATGAAAGTGTTTGAGGTTGGCACAGGGTCTGGCTATCAGGCTTGCGTGCTGGCGGCCATGGGCGCAAAAGTCATTAGCGTCGAGCGGCAGAAGAATCTTTTTCACAAGACACAGGATTTGCTAGAGAAGCTTCCATTCCGTGTGAAGACTTTTTTGCGTGACGGTTATGAGGGATTTGCTTCATACGCGCCTTTCGATCGCGTCATCATCACGGCTGGCGCACCGACAATTCCAGAAGAACTCATCAAACAGCTGAAGCCCAATGGCATTATGGTCATCCCGATTGACGATGAAAATGGCATTGGCCAGAAAATGCTACGTATCACGAAATTGGCAGACGGCAGCCTGAAACAGGAAGAATTCGGCGGCTTTAAGTTTGTGCCCATGCTGAAGGGAAAAGGGAAAGATTAATTAAATAAGTAAGTGGTCGTAAATAAACTACATTATAAAGGACACGGGATTTCGAGACGGCGAGGCTTCGGGATGCCGGAATGCCTCGTAATCTCGCATTCCCGCGACCTCGATGCCTCGTTTTCAAGATGTAAACTAATTTTGCTCACCTACTTAAAAAAAGGTGTTCCCGATTTGACGAATTAAATGGGTTTGATTTCTTTCGCATTGAAGTGTGTCGGTGGCAGCCACCCACCAATGTTAGATTTGGGTTAGATTTGATACAGATGAAGCAACAAATACAAATCATCCAAAGATTAATTTGTATCTAATTATTTTTCAATTTAATAACACTAAAAACTTTGATTTTCTTTGAATGTTTTATTTCGTTTTTTCTTTGAGGGAAACACGTTGTTGATGTATTTTTGTATCAACAATTATAAAAACATAAAAATGAATTTCAAAGATCTCCACATTGGAAGCAGAATCCAACAAGTGATGAAAGACCAGGGAAGAAACGTTTCCTGGTTTGCCAAACAGATTTGTTACGAAAGATCGAACGTTTACAAGTTGTTCAAGAGAAAAAGCGTCGATACCGATTTGCTCATCAAAATATCCGAAGTCTTGGGACACGATTTTCTGAGCGAATATTTCGGCGATGGAAGAAGATCGAGATAAAAAAGGCTTTACTGCAATTTATATATACTACTATAGAACTGACTTAACTACACAACGAAAAAAGCCGCAGTAACATGCGGCTTTTTTGTTTGCAGCTGGTAATATCAGTACATAAAATCCTGGGCGGTGAAGCCGCCGTAATCGCCATCCAAGCCCAGTTCGGCCTTGGCCTCTTCGGAAAGCATGTCGATGCTCCAGGCCGGCTCGAAAGTCAGTTCAACATCCACATCCTTCACGCCAACAATGGCCGCCACACGTTCTTTTACGGCATTCGGCAAGACCTCGGCAACCGGACAGTTTGGTGCCGTGACGGTCATCACGATTTTCACATTGCCTTCGGCATCAACATCGAGGCCGTAGACCAGATGCAAGGTCCAGATATCGACCGGAATTTCCGGGTCGTAGATGGTCTTCAAAACCGATATGACGGTTTCCTTTAATTGTGTTTTTTCTTCTTCTGTCATCATTTTCCTAAAGGTGACGTTCGCAAGCTTACTTTGCCTTTAGTTTTTTTATGCTGCCCTTTCAGGGCGTTGGTTTTACATTTAATTTTTTGCGTATTAGACGCGATAAATCGCGTCTCTACAGACGGGCACACGCGCTGCGTCCCTGCTCCTAATTCCTAACTCCTCAATCCTAATTCCCTGAACGCCTCTGCGTAAAGCATCATTTGTTTCACCATCGAGAGCAAGCCGTTGGAACGTGTCGGCGACAAATGTTCCTTCAGGCCGATTTCGTCCAAAAACGACATGTCGGCAGCGAGGATGTCGCTTGGCGTTTGTCCCGAAAACACCTTAATCAACAGATAGATAATGCCTTTGGTTATGACGGCATCGCTATCGGCGGCAAAATAAATTTTGCCATCTTTCAATTCGGCGCTCAGCCACACACGCGACTGGCAGCCGTTGATAAGGTGCTTTTCATCGCGGTATTGGTCATCGATAATCGGGCATTCCTTGCCCATTTCGATCAGCATGGCGTAACGGTCCA
>JAGHSL010000130.1 GCA_018065885.1 Candidatus Limimorpha equi | reverse complement strand
GTGGTGCGATACAGCAAGGGCGAAAAAGCATAATGGTTCTCAAAATTCTGGACATTGTTCAGTCGTGGCAGCATCAGTTTGGCATCCAAAGTGAAAATATTCTTCTTCGATGCGCGATAGACGGCATTAGCACCAAAAACCTGATTGCTGGTCGTGCGATTGGCCGCAATGATTTGATGAATACTGTTCCCGCCTTGATAGAAATCACGGTTCAAAGTACTGTTAATCAAATCCTTTTCATATTTTCCGTTATAGTTGAAACGTAGGCTCCATTTCTTTTTGCTGTAACTCAAAGCCAGATTTCCGTTCAACATTCCATTGAAGCCATAATTGAACGAAGCCATCCCGTTCAAGCCTGTCCCAATCTGCTTTTTCGACATGATATTGATGATACCGCCCGTGCCTTCTGAATCGTATTTCACATCCGGACTTGTCACGATATCAATGCTTTGCACATTGGCAGCTGGAATGCTATTGAGACTGCCAACCGTCGTCGGAATGCCATCCAATAGAATCAAGATATTATTGTTGCCACGAATGGAGACATTGTCCTCGTTATCCACGCTGACCGAAGCTGCAGAGCGCAACACTTCCAACACCGAACCCGTCGCCGAACTCATATTTGCCGCCGGATTGATACTCGTCTTGTCCACCGAAACGGTTTTCGGCAGCCTCTCCCCTGTCACATACACCTCATCGATTTGATGTATAAGTTCTTTCATGACGATTTTTCCAACATCCACAGTCTTTTTGCCGTCGCAAACCACTTCCACTTCCTGATTGTCATAACCTATATAACTGACTATCAGTTTATATTTCCCCAAATACTCTCCTTTAAACTGAAAACGGCCTTCATCATTCGACATGGAACCGGCCTGAACAGCATTGTTCTCGTTTTGAAGGACAACAGAAGCATAAAGAATCGGAGCATCGCTTTCATCGGCAATTTGACCTTTAATAAGTGTTGTTTTCGTCTGAGCGACAAGCATTTGCGCAAATATAACGCATATAATCAAAGAAATAAAACGGCGCATAACAGAAATGTTTTCGACAATTACACAATTTCAAATTTGTTTCTCACTTTTGGCTTTTGGCCGTTGACAAACCATTTATTTACACAAAGTTATATCTTAACTAAGTCATAAGCCAACCGCCAATTCCTTGCAGACCTTAGATTTGCAGTGCAAAATTGCAGCACATCGGATTTGCAAGGCAAAAATAGGGAAAAAACATTTCTTATTCATTAGAAATAGGATAACATATTAATTTATTTTCTATTTTTGTAGTGTTAAATTATTCTATTCAACTAAACATCATTTGCTATGAGGACAATTATTCTTGGAAAGACCGGATTGAAAGTGAATAAAAACGGTTTTGGTGCCCTGCCTATTCAACGAATCAGCCAAAAGGAAGCTGTGTATTTGCTTCAAAAAGCCTACGCTAATGGCATTAACTTTTACGATACCGCACGGTTTTACACTGATAGTGAAATAAAAATCGGCGCAGCTTTTCAAGATGTAAGAAGCAAGATTGTTCTGGCATCGAAAACTGGCGCAACCACTGTTGAGGATTTCTGGAAAGATTTGCATACCACATTGAGAAATCTCCGCACCGATTATCTCGATTTGTATCAATTCCACAATCCGGATTATTGTCCGCGTCCGGGCGACAAGGCAGGCCTGTACGATGCCATCAAAGTGGCTCAGCGTCAGGGGAAAATACGTTTCATCGGCATTAGCAATCATCGGCAGAATGTGGCGATGGAAGCCGTTGAGCACGATTATTACGACACCTTGCAATATCCGTTTTCCTATCTTTCTTCGGAAGAAGACCAGAGAATCGTTGATGCCTGCCGCAAGCACAACATGGGCTTTATCTGCATGAAAGCTTTGGCTGGCGGCCTGATAACCGATTCGGCCTTGGCATACGCTTTCCTCGACCAATACGACCACGCTTTGCCGATATGGGGTATTCAACGTGAAAAGGAATTGGATGAATTTGTTTCCTATCAGAACAAAGCACCTGAGATGAATCCTCAACGCTGGCGTAAGGTTGAAGAAGAAAGAAAAAATCTGGCAGGTGATTTTTGCCGTGGCTGCGGCTACTGCATGCCTTGCCCTGCCGGTATCGAGATTTGCGACTGTGCGCGGATGAGCCTGTTCTTGCGTCGTGCTCCGTTAAGTGTTTATCTCACAGAGGAATGGGCCGAAAAAATGAAGAAAATTGAGAACTGCAAACATTGCAACGCTTGCCGCGAAAAATGTCCTTACGGCTTGAATGCTCCTGACTTACTGGCCAGAAACTATGAAGACTTTAAGGAATTTTGGAAGAATAGGTGAATTTTTGAAATCTAACCTTCCCGTTTCTTTAATGAAATAGATTTGGCTTTTCTTGTTTTTGTATTGTTAGGCTATTTTCCTCTCTCGTCTGCAAATATCGCAAAATTCACAATATCCGCAAACTTTACCACCTTCTTCGCATTGGCTGAATGGAATTTCCGTGTCGAGCATCTCTTCAATCAAGGCGGTGAGCAGTTTTTCCATGTCGTTGATGAAAGTCTCATCCAAAAGGAATGGTACTTCATCAGAATCGCTTTTCTTGACAAGTTCACATTGCATGTCCTTGGAACGGCGCAGACTATGGATGGCAGCCGTGATGTCTTGCGGCCTGATGTCTGGATTTTTCTTGAGGTAAAAATACTTGTAAAGCAGCAGTTGCAAGGCCTTTTCAGGAATGCGCTTGAGATAATCGATGTCGGTTTCACCTTCCTCACGGTAGGGCAGCTTTACGGAATCATCATCAACTTTTCCGGACTTGTAATCAATCACGCGGTAGGTGTCGCCATATTTGTCAATGCGGTCGGCGTAGCCTGCAAAATTGCATTGTAAACCGTTGATTGTTATGGAACTGCTCAGATTGCTCTCTAATTCCAACATGATGAGTCCGTCCTTTTCTAAACATTTTTCGGTGTAGTCGAGATAGGCGTGGAGCCATTTGTGCAAGGCGAGTTTGTCCATGTAGTTGTAGCCGATGTCCGACAGTCCGCCGGGCAGCTTTTCCTCGATGGCTTTTTGCAATTCTTTCTCTGCGTTTGGCTTTATCTTGTTGATAAATAATTCTTTATCAATAATTTGTCTTTGACCATCATTGGGCAGATAAGGTAGGAATAAGGATTCAAAAGTCTTGTGAATGATGCTGCCGGTGATGTTACTTCCCGTGTCTTCATCAACGCTGTTGTCTTCGATTTTCTTGATGTATTTCAGGTAAAACCTAAACGGGCAATTGATGTAAGTCGATATGGCTGTGGGACTTAGTCCTTTCTTGCAAATGATATTCTGTAGTTCTTCCAAAGCAGGTCCCTTGTCTGCGGCAAGGGTTTTGATTTCGCCAGGATTGGCCGTTTGTCCCGCAAAAGGTTCTTCCGTGATGCGAATTTTTGCGTTTCGTTTGGGCAATTCCTGCAAAATCTGAAGAATGAAACGGCTGGGTTCGCCGCCCGATTTGTTGCCTACATCGTTGTAATAGAGATAAATGTCGTTGGCGCTTTGCAGCAAATGGTAGAAATGGTAGGCAAAAACGGCTTGCTTTTCGTAGTAGCCGGGCAAATCGTGGGCTTTCCTGATGAAAATCGGAATGAAGCTGCCTTGTGGTTTCTCGGCGGGCAAAATGCCTTCGTTGACGCTCAGAATGTGGATCTTTCCAAAATCGAGGTTACGGGTTTCCAGCAGACCCATGATTTGCAGTCCATCGGTGGTACTGCTGTTGAGTTTGATGGCATTGCCAACGCTGACCAATCGGAAAAGAAGTTCAACATCTTGTGTGTCAGTGACATATTCCTTGTGTTTCTTGATGACCAAATCGAGGCGGTTGATGATTTTTCCAATCTCGCTGACTTGGTTGAGCAGGAAAAGCAGGTCGTTGTCCTGCGATTGTTTCTGCGTTTTTTGTGCCACGAAACACAGTATTTCCCTGATGGAATCCAGAATTTGTCCGGGCGTTTCGTTGGCTTTCAGGATAAGATGGAGAAATTCTTGTAAATCAGGGAATTTCTTGAAATCTTCAAGGCTGTTTTCCTCAAAAATGAAAGTGCCTTTTTCTACGGCTTCTATTTTCCATTTTGAGAAGGCTTGCGTCTCTGCCTGACTGAAAATGATTTTCGTGATTTCCAAATCCATGAGGCGCAAAATCGGCCAAAGATACCAGCCTTCGATGGTTTTTTCTTCGCCTTTTACGCTGATTTTCCGCTTGATTTTCTTCCCGCGTTGGAGAATGAAATATTCCTTAATGAGTTGATTGATTGGTGTTTGCTGAAGCGGATAACCCATTGAGACTTTCAGGTCGGCGTATGTCGTAGTATCAGGGATTGCGTTTAGCACGGGAATGAGCAGGTTTTCATCGGCAAGGACGACGGTCGTGTCTTTGTCGTTGATGGCTTGCAGGTTGTCTTGCAGGGCTTTAGCTTGTATGGTGCTGCCGCTGCACGAAATGATGTGGATGTTTTTTTCTTCCTCCAAAAGCCTTTCGCTGATGCCATTGACCAGCCATTTTCCATGTTTTTCCTGATAGCGGCGTGCGAAAAGTCCGGCCTCATTGTTCTCATCTTCAATATAATAGCGGTCGTAATCGAATATGACTTCGGCTTTTCCGTTGTTGACGAGTTTTTCGATAATCGTTTCTTCGGTACGGGTCAAGGCGTTGAAACCGGCAAAGATGATGAAACGGTCGCCGACATTTTTTGAAAGTTCCTCGTCGTTGAGGTGTGAAAGTTGGCGCGTAATCATGCCATAGTAGCCTTTGCCTTGTGCGGCAAGTCTCTCGCGCAGTTTCAGATAATAGTCATGCAAAGAATGGAAAAACTGCAAGTATTTCTTTTCCTTTTCCTTGCGCCGTTCCTCGTCGAAGTTCCAGATTTGCAGTTCCTTATCGGCGACAATGAAATTGAAAAGGTCGTGTGCGTCAACGTCATATTGGTCGATTTCGTCAAAATCCTTTGCCATTTGTGTGGCCTGACTGCCAAAAACGCGCAGGTCGGTGTCGCTTTTCAGTTTGTCGGGATGCAGTTCGGCATCAATGTCAATCAGTTCGAAAAGTAAATCCAAATTGTCAACAAGCGTGATGCCGCTCCATTGCGTGACGGCTTCCTCGATGGAGAGCATTTGCGGCAGCCAGATGTTGCCGTTTATGTTGCGCTTGAACTCGGAACGGAGGTAAAATGCCGCTCTTTTGTTCGGAAAGACGATGGTCAGGTTTTGGTTTTTCAGGTCGAAATTGGCCGTGATGTGTTGCGCTAATCGGCTGATGAAAGGTGTGTTCATGGATAATAAATGTTGTTCAAAATTGTTCAAATGCGCTTTGTGCGATAAAATCATTCTGCGATGCACGTTTTGAACAATTTTGAACTCTTTTAATTTTTA
>JAGHSL010000230.1 GCA_018065885.1 Candidatus Limimorpha equi | reverse complement strand
GCAAAAGTACGAAGAAATGATGTTTGGGTGAAAATATGGCCGAAAAACACAAATAATCAGATAGCAGGAATTGAACATTCATACGTTTTGGCCGATGACATTGAAAGGCCGATAGACAACAAACTCCCTGTTTTATCTGGTTGTTTTTATAAACCTTTTATTTGCTGTTTGAAACAACAAATACTACAAAAAATGCTGTCCAAAGACAGCATTTTTTGTTTCAAGATTTGACGATTTTCAATCATCATCGCAATCAATCGTCCTTGCAATCTTTTCGATGTTCAGGCTGCGAGCCGAAGCGTCGATGATTTCCTTGTAGATGCCACCTTTCTTATAGACTTCGTCAGGGTCGCCCGATTGCTCGACGCGGCCATCTTTCAAGGCATAAATGATGTCGGCATCAATGATTTGCGAGATGCTGTGCGAAATGATGATGACGGTGCGGTCTTTCTTGATGGCGTCGATGCTGTTCTTGATTTGTTCCGTCGAGATGGCATCCAACGATGCGGTTGGCTCGTCCAAGAAGATGATAGGCGGATTCTTGAGGAACATGCGAGCAATGGCGATGCGCTGCTGCTGACCGCCCGAAAGTTGGTCGGCCTTGCTCTCAAACTGCTTGGGCAGTGCCATGATTTGGTCGTAGATATAGGCTTTCTTGGCGGCTTCAACCACATCTTCGTGCGTGGCATTCGGGTTGCCGTAAAGGATGTTTTCTTCAATCGAACCATCGAAAATGTGGTTTTTCTGAAGCACCAATCCGATGTTTTCGCGAAGGAAATGCGTGTCGTAATCCTTCAAATCAACGCCATCGAGCTGGATGCTACCGCAATCGGGCGCATAGAATTTGTCCAAAAGGTTGACAATGGTACTCTTACCAGCACCCGACAGACCCACGAAAGCGGTAATCTTGCCCGGCTGAATGTCCATGTTGATGTTATGCAAGGCCTTGGTGCCATTCGGATAAGTGAAATCAACACCCGAAATGGTGAAATTACCGTGAATCTTTTCGGCTTTGTAATCGCCACTCTGCTCGACATCGGCATCGGAATGGAGGATGCTGAAGAAGCCTTCGGCATAAATCAAAGCATCGTTCATATCGTCGAAAATGCGCTGCAACTGGGTGATAGGTGCCACCACATTGCTGAACAGCATGACGTGATACATGATTTTACCGATGGTCATGCCCGGATAGCCTTTCAGCACAAGATAAGCCGTGAGGATGATGACCAAAACCGTGCCCACCTGTTTCACAAAACTCTTCACGCCGTTGTAATAGAAACTCACCTTGCGGGTGTTCATCTGGTTTTGCGTGACATTATTTTGGATTGTCAGTTGTTTTTCGGCTTCAATCTGCTCGCGGTTGAACGACTTGATGACATTGATTGACTCAATAATGTTCATGATGCCATGGCTCTTGGTCTCGAGCATGGAACGCATCTCGCGGCGCCAGCCTTTCAGCCTTTTTGCCTGACGGTAAGTGATGAAGAAATAAATCGGAACAATGGCCAAAGCCACCAAACCGACATACACATTGGCGGCGAACATCAGTATCAAGGCGAGCAAGGCGCTGGTGAACAGCGGCAGCAAATCGATGAAAAAATTCTGCACGGTGCGCGAGAGGCTGCTCACGCCTTGGTCGATACGGGTCTGGAGCTTGCCGGTGCCGTTTTCCGTTTCGGAAAAGAAAGCCATGCGGAAAGTCAGCACCTTTTCGATGACGCTTTGCGAGAGGTCGCGCGAAACGAAAATCCTCATGCGCTCGCCGAAATAGTTCTGCGCAAAGGTGATGACGGCGGAAAGGATTTCCTTGCCCAAAAGCACGCAAGCGATGATGGTGACG
This sequence comes from Candidatus Limimorpha equi, assembly GCA_018065885.1. Classification (GTDB taxonomy): domain Bacteria; phylum Bacteroidota; class Bacteroidia; order Bacteroidales; family F082; genus Limimorpha; species Limimorpha equi. The sequence continues at coordinate 3,294 of JAGHSL010000230.1, read as the reverse complement.
ATGTGAATAGCCTGAGCTCCCCATTCGACACCTGCCGTGACAAGGTCGTTGATTTCGTCAACGGTCCAATCCAAGACGATAGCGTTGACCTGAGCCATCAACGAACCGATGAGAGTTAAGATTAAAGTAATGAAAACCAACCATTTGTATGGCTTTACAAACGGCTTGATGTTTTTGAAAAGTTGCCAGATGTTCATAGTATAATAATGTGATTATTTTACATATTCATTCATAAATCAATTGTTTGTTGCGGTCAATATTGTTCTTAAGAATGTAATTTTGGATGGCATTGCCTTCTAACAAATCCACTTCACGTCCAAAGAGTTCCTGAAGTGCATCTTGAAAGTTAAAATAGTTGTCCACATCATCTTCGTGAGGAATATTTTCGAAATACACTTCTAAATCGATGTCGCTGTCGGGATTGAACCGGTCAGTGAGAACGGAGCCGAACACAAACAGTTGTTTCACTTTATGCTGCTGGCAGAGGGCAATAATCAGCGGACGGTATTTTCCGATATAATTCATCGTGGAATTTTTTGCAAAGGTAAACTTTTTCTCTTTTTTATGGGAAAATATGTGCGAAATACAGTTTTTGTTATTATTCTTATGAATTAGCAAGCGTTTCTTTGGGAAAATTCAAAAGCATTGTTTCTGTTATAGTTTCGCTGGTAGGGAACATTCCTTTTACCACACAAATGACCGTCTTTTTTCCGCAGACGCAATTCTATGAAAAAATGATTTAATTCATTCATTATGAAGAAAAACAACCGCAAATCATTTGTTAATTATTTGAATGTCAAATTAATGAATAATTATCGGTAATTTGCGTTGAGAGACAAACGTTTTCACATAATTTCCGTATTTTTGCGGCCTCAAACAATTGCAATATGTTCACAAGGAGAAAAAGATGGCGCGTTCCAGCCGGAGAGGAACCTACAGCATTGGATAGAAAAGTTATGGCTTTTGAAAACCGTGGTGCCTTGGTGCCGAAACGCACACTCATCCGCACTCCCGAAGAGATTGAAGGCATCCGCCGCAGCGGTGTCATCAATACGGCTATCCTCGATTTGGTCGGGGAAAAGATTCATGCCGGCATGAGTACTTTGGAAATCAACGAAATCGTTCATAATTACACCATTGAACATAACGCCATTCCTGCCACTTTGGGTTACGAAGGTTTCCCGAAAAGTGTCTGCACTTCCATCAACGAAGTGGTTTGCCACGGCATTCCTTCGGCAAAGGAAATCCTGAAGGAAGGCGACATTATCAACGTGGACTGCACGACCATCTTGGACGGTTATTATGCCGACGCTTCGCGTATGTTCATCATCGGCAAGACCACGCCGCAAAAAGAAAAACTGGTGCAGGTGGCCAAGGAATGTCTCGAAATCGGGATGGAAGCTGCCAAACCTTTCGGCTTTGTCGGCGACATCGGCTATGCCATTGAAAAACATGCACATAAGAACGGTTTCAGCGTGGTGCGCGACCTTTGCGGCCATGGCGGGGGACTGAAATTCCACGAAGACCCCGAAGTGCTGCACTACGGCAAGAAAGGCACGGGCATGTTGCTGGTGCCGGGTATGGTATTCACCATCGAGCCGATGATCAATATGGGCACTTGGAAAGTCTTCATCGACAGTGCCGACGGTTGGACCGTTATCACCGAAGACGAACTGCCCTCAGCCCAATGGGAACATACTTTCGTGATGACCGAAACAGGATTGGAAATCCTGACGCATTGATTTTTCTGTGGAAGTTTCCAAACAAAATATTTCGAGATAAGCAATTGACATTTTCAATTACTTATCTCGAAATTGTTTTTTAAACAACTTTACTTTCTTTCTAATTCTTCAATGCGACTTTGCAAGCTTTCGATGATTTCCTGCTGTTTCAGTGTGTAAAGTGTAAGTTCCTCGATTTTTTTCAGGAGGATGCCTTGCATTTCGCTCAGTTCGATGCCGTTTTCCATCACTTCCTTTTCCGATGGCACATCGGGCAAGTGCTGGTTTTCGCTGATGTAGGCTTTCAGTTCGTTCAAAGGCATGAGGCCGTAATTTTTGCCAAAGACATAATCATGCCATGCGCTGACATCCTTAATGAGCACTTCATCGGTAATGATGCCTCCGCCGACAGTCAGCGAAAAGCCTTCAATATCGTTTGCAGCATTGATGCCGACCTTGCCGTTTAAGGTTAATGGTAGCTGGTTGTTTTCAGCACCGCTGTTGATGCACATCTCGCCGTTTGTGCCAACACTGATGCCGTGGTTTTCGTCGTGCAACCTGATGAAAGTGCTATTTGTCTCGGGTTGCTTCGGTTCAAGGATGATGCCTGCCTTTTCGCCTTCGTCGGAACGGATAATCATTTTAGCATCAGTATCTCTTAGTTCATCTCCAGAGACATCACCTATGGCGATTTTACCCGTCATATCAATAACATCTCCAACATTTCTTGGGCCATAAACCAGAAAGGTCGGTTTTGTACTGTTGAAGCCGACCGTAAAAGAGCAATTTATGGTATTCTCAAATTGAATGGACTCTACACCATTGTAATAACCACTTCCAAACGAAATGGAATTGAGACCTGCCACAGTTAAATTTGAGCCAAAAGCCATAGCTAAATCGCATGCCGTAATGTTTGAACTGCCTACGATAAAGCCATCCATTGCTGATATAATGTTATGGTTGCCAAAAATTGCAGAGCATGGACTAAGTCGATAGATGGTGTTGAAACTTCCTGCTGCCAAGGAACAATTTGAATGGATTTCGTTTTGCAAGCCAATGGCATTACCATAATCAACACCATCGCCTATCACATTGCTGCTGCCGACATTCAAATATGAGCCAACCACAGGATCTTCATTTTGTGCATTTGCATTTTTTACACATAGCATCACCGAAAGCAGTGCTGCCATTAAAAATATACTTTTTTTCATTGTTTTAAAATTTAAGTTGTTGTTTGTCATTCTTTTACGAATTTTCCTTTTGTAAGAATCCTGTCAGCGGAAACTACTTGGTAGAGGTATGCCCCTGCTTCAAGGTTTTGCGTGTCGATTGTGATGAGATTCCCGTTTTTACAAATATTGCAATCGAGACATTTCTCACCCAACAAGTTGTAAATCTGAATGTGTGAAACATCAGAGGTGATGTCGTTTATTGGAATGTTCAGAGTGCTGTTTGCAGGATTCGGAAAAGCCGCCGCAAGATGGTCTTGGCTTTCGCTGACGCCCGTTCCCGAAATGCGGAAATGAGCCGATTGCTGCGAGGCAGCTGAAAAGGAGAAGCCAGGCAACAAGCT
>JAGHSL010000031.1 GCA_018065885.1 Candidatus Limimorpha equi | reverse complement strand
AGCCAACCACAAATGGTCCCAAGCCCATGCGCTCGACTGTGGCATTTTCATAATCGATGGTTGCATCGGCGGTGCCGAAAACCTCAAGCACATTGACTTTTGCAGCAGGCGACAAATCCTTCATGTCAGTACCCACCAAACCGCTCACCGAAGCAATGCCGTTGATGCGCTCGCCATGCTCGATGGCCATGCGGTGACACATGAAGCCGCCTAACGAAACGCCCGCGAAGAAAACGCTGTCGGCCTCAATGTTGTAGTTGTCTTCCATTTCATTGATAAGCGCATTGAGGAAACCTGAATCGTCGACCGAACCGTTTAAAGTAAAATCGTAACTTATCGGCATTCCATAAATGGTGAAAGTCACCGTAATTGAGACACCGGCCGCCCAGGCGTTACCGAAATCGTAACTGCCGACCAAGGGCACGTCAATTGAATAATCCAAGGCTTCGGGATAAACCAGAATCCAGCCTTTTTCTTCCGCAATTTCATAGAAACGGCTTTGGTCGAAAACCTGTTGGCAATTCTGATTCAAGCCATGCAGACAAAACAAAAGCGGCGAAGGCTTAGCGGCATCATACGTGGCCGGCACATATTCAAGATAGCGGCGCTCAACACCATTCCAAGTTGTGGTTTTGATTTCCTGAGCGTTCAGCATGAAGGCTGTAAACGCAAAAATGATGGATAAAAATAACTTTTTCATTGCTTGTAATTTTGATGCAAAATTAGGAATCATTTTCTAATCCTCATCATCCTGCGGCAAATTCTCGAAGAAATGTTCCTTTTCCAGTTCGGCCAGCACCATTTTGATTTCGCCGTAACTGAAATCATCGCCGAGGACATCTTTTGCAATGCTCGTCGTTTTGTCGCCTGTCGATTCGAAATAATCGACAATTTCATCGTATTTTTCCTTGTCGATGAAATCTTTAGCCGAATATTCGCCGTCCTTTATGAAACGCGCAACATGTCCTTCGATGGTCGAAACGGCAAAGCCGCGTTCCTTGGCAATTTTTTCCAAAGTCAAGCCTTGCTCAAGCAATTGCCGCGTCAGTTCGTAGGTGTTTGGCTTGGATTCCTTTTTGAGTTTAGGCTCTGGTTTAGGCTTTGACTCTTTTTTGGGTTTCAGTTCAGGTTCAGGCTCTTCTTCAACAGGTTGCAAACCTGTTTGTTTCAAAACAATATCAATGATTTCCGCGCCATAAAGCTTGACACGTTTGCTGCCCATGCCTTCTGCATTTTTCAGTTCGCGAAGCGTGACGGGTTGCAATTGGGCAATGGATTTCAAGGTCTTGTTCGAGGCAATCATATACAAAGGAACATCCAGTTTCTCGCCAAGTGATCGACGCCATTCTGCCAAAGCCGAATATAAGTCGTTATCCTCCATCATGCCTTCGTGAATGACGACATTTTCCTTTTCCTTCTTCTCCGCATCAAGCACTTTCTTCAATTTTGTTTCCTGATAAGTCTTCACGCTGAAACCATCTTTGCAAGCCTCCAAGCAGCTGTCTTTCACAAAAAGGTCTTCTTTCAGTTGTCCCAAAGCTTCCATAATCTGCTCATTCACAGCTTTGTTATCGGTCTTGAAAGGCAACTCCAAAAGGCCTTTTGCAATGGCTTTCAAATGCTCGCTGAAATAAACGACACCTTTTTTCAAACGATCCTGCAAAACTGGATTTTGCTCGCATGAAGGAATTTCCGCGTGCAATTTTCTGATTTGTGCCTCGAATTTGAGCGAAACCTCACACAATTCCTCGTGGATTTGCGTCCTGCGGTGCGACAAATCCTGAATCATTTTGCTCTCAAAAAGCGTGTCGTTGGTAATGATGACTTTATTCAGTTTGCCAAAATCCTGATACAAGCCCATGAAATCAATCAAATCAAGCATACACGACAACTCGTATTCGTGGCGCAGACCATCGACTTTTTCCTGCGTCGGCTCCAATTCGGGCATTTTGTTCACGAAATTGTCGACGGAATAATCGCTGACCAAAGCATTGGAATAAATCTTGGTTTTCAGGACGAGGCCTTCCAACGAAGTGCAGCGGCTCAAGGCAACGTAAACCTGACCATGGGCAAAGGCCTGACCGGCATCCACAATGAGTTTGTCGAAAGTCAAGCCTTGGCTTTTGTGAATCGTGATGGCCCAAGCCAAACGCAAAGGAATCTGCTCGAAACTGCCGATTTCCTTTTCCTCGATTTCGTTGTTTTCGGGATTGATGCTGTACTCGAAATTCTGCCATTTCACGCGCGAAATCGTGATGTGCTCCGAACCGCTTTTCACGCAAAGCGTCTTTTCTTTTTCGTCATAACTGACTAAGGTTCCGATTTTTCCGTTGAAATAAGCCTTTTCGGGATTCGGGTCGTTTTTCACGAACATCACCTGCGCCCCGATTTTCAGTTCCAAATCCTCTTTGGTCGGATAGGTGTTTTCGGGAAATTGCCCTTTCACTTCCGCCGTGAAATGCAAGGTCTTCTCTTTCAGCGCCGCCAGTTTCGTATCGTTGATTTCATCGGCCTGATAATTGTGCGTGGTCAAAGTGATGTAGCCTTCATCGTCCTTCGGATTGAAATTCGGCTTGAAACGCGCGTTCAAGACATTCAAGCAATCGGCATCCAATTTATTGTTTCTCACTTTGTTAAGAATCGAAATGAAATCCATGTCGTGCTGACGGTAAATATGTTCCAATTCCACGCAAATGTAAGAAGTCTTTTGCAGGACATGGCTGCCGAAAAAATACACCGTATTATAATAAGGTGCAAGAATCTCCCACTCTTCCTGTTTGGCCACGGGCGCCAGCTGATGCACATCGCCAATCATGAGCAGCTGCACGCCGCCGAATGGCTTTTGCGAATGGCGCGCACGGCGCAAAACCGAATCGATGGCATCTAAGACATCGGCACGCACCATACTGATTTCATCGATGACCAACAGTTCCAGGCTACGCATCAATTTGAGTTTGTTTTTTCTAATCTTCTGAAATTGAGCCGCTAGTGATTTCGGATTGGCAGTATTTTCATTTTGCACGTCTTCAGGAAGTTGCGGACCGAAAGGCAACTGGAAAAATGAATGAATGGTCTGTCCGCCCGCATTGATGGCGGCAACACCCGTCGGGGCCACGACGACCATTCGCTTGGCTTTCTTCAATTGAAGATTACGCAAGAAAGTCGTCTTGCCCGTGCCCGCCTTTCCTGTGAGGAAAATGTGCGAATCGGTGTATTGGACTAATTCTTCAACGAAGTCAAGTTTCTTGTTTACAAAGGTTTGCGTTGCCATGGATTGTGCCGTTTTGGAGATGCTAAAGTAATTCATTTTTGTCGGGATTTTGGGATTATTTGAAAAAAATGATGCTGATATTCGGATTAATTGTATTTTTGCAACCAGTTGGTCGCGGAAACGGAAAGAAAAATGAATTGATTATCAAGACGTAAAGGGACGGCCTTTTGGATGTACCCCCCGCGATAACAAGATCCAACCCCTCTGCAAAGAGGGGTTTTATGTTTCCCGTTTGTATAAGGTGTGAAAAGCCAAACTCTTTTTCCCTGTCCGTATTTCTTCCACATAGTAGTAACTCATGCCAATAAGTTTTTCATAAACAAGGACTTCCATATTATGCCGTTTCGTTTTTGTCGTTGAAATTTCAACTTTATCACGATTCCGTATTATGTAAGGGATAAGCAAATAGTCTTCGATTGACAAAGGCAAACGGTCATTACTTTGTATGCCATGGCGTTTTTCAGAGTGTCGCACTCCTGATGTTTCAATAACGTGCTTGTAACCTTTCAAATCTATCCCATGTTGGGCTGCGATTTTCAACAATTCGTCATCAACAACATCATCAACAATTGAAAACTTATACTCACAATTTTCATCTATCAGATGTACGAAATCCTCAAACGGTACTTTTTTATTGAACTTTTTATCAAATGGTTTCTTTTCATCCATATCAATCAATTTTATGCCGCAAAGAAACATCATCCCGCACAAACAAATCCGACGACAAACGTTTGTAGTCGACTGTAAGCATTTGTTGTCGTTTGTTGTCGGATATATTATTGTAAATCAAATTAATGTATATTTATCGGTGATTTGCGTTGAGGGAAAACTATTTTCATGGAATTTCCATATTTTTGTGCCCTAAACCATCGGACGGGAAATGGCGACTGCCAAGCCCTTTATAACTCCGATGGTTTTTGTTTTGCAGTATGTAGAGACGCACGGCCGTGCGTCTTTACGTTCCAAAAGTTATTCGTTAAACTTCGCATATTACATTTAGTATTAATTACGGTTGTAGTTTTTCTATTGCTTCATAAAGCAATCTTGTTCCCATTTCATGGGATTATTATTAATGTAGTCTCTAATCTTCAAATATTCATCTGTATTACGAATAATATGGTCATGATAATTTGGATGCCATAATGGATTTCGGCGATTGAATTTTTGCAAAATCGAACCATCATAATGGTTGCCGTTTTCTATTCAATCATCAATTTTTCGAACAGTAGCAGATTTGAATCCAGCAATGAATGAGGATATGGATTGTGGTTCGCGAAACAATCTAAACTCCTTTTGTTCAACAAATTGCGGAATCGTAGTATTAAAATTCACAATCTAGTGGAGCGTTGAGACGCACGGACGTTCGTCTCAACATGCCAAAAATCGAGAGAAAGAAATTTCACTGAAAATAAGTCAAAAGCAACTTCTTAAGTAAGCAGTCAAATCTAAAATGCAATATGAATTGGTTATCGGTTTTTCAGTTGTCGGTTATTTCAAAAGTTCAAAATTGTTCAAAAAGTCTAAATATTTAATGGTCCAATTGTCTAAATGTCCAATTGTCTAAATGTCCAATTGTCTAAGAGTCCAAATATCCAAATGCCTAAGCGTCCAAATCCCCCATAACCGTAGATTCAGAATGTAAACTAATTTTGCACAACTTCTTAATTTAATGATTTACATCAGCTTCTGATAGAATTGCCACCACTTGTCGGGCAGTTCGTTGCGCATGGCCTGGTCGTAGTCTTCCTTCGAGCATGGAATGAAATGATGCCGCTCGAAGCGATTGTCGTCGGCTTTCATAAACGACATGTCCATCCACCATTTGCCAGAAATCTTGTGGCAAAGAAAAATCAGGTTTTCCTGACCTTCGCCGATTTGCACATTATAGCGGACGAAATCGGTGCTTTCCAAAGTCGGGATGTCGTCCTGACGGCTTGAGAAACCTTCGATGAAATACCATATCATTTCGGCTATCAGGTTGGCCGTGCGCGAGTTGATGTCGTAATGCGGATTGTATTCAAAGAAACCGATTGACGACAGCTTGAAGCTCAAGCCGGCATAGCGTGTCATGCGGCAGGCCTCTTCGCCATTGAAACCGTTCGGCGAAGCGTTTTTCACGCCTGGCGCATCGGCGGCACGAATGGCTCCCATATCGATGCTGAGAATGTTGGCGTTGCGGATGAGCGGCTCCGTCAGCTCTATGTTTTGCTTCAGATTTCCTAAACGGTAGGTGTCGAAAAGCAATTGTTTCATCAGCTCAATGCTTTCATTGTCAACATAATACGACTGATAGCCAATATTGGTGAAATTGAAAAGGAAATTGGGCTGATGCAAAATGATATGACTCAGATAGGAATGTGAATTCAGCTGTTCGTTGTCGTTGCCGATGTCGAAAAGCGGGTCGATGGCGGCAATGTTCACCAATCTTCCCGTCGGCTCATAAACCTGATACATGGGGTAGGTCATATCTTGCGAAGCACCTATGACAATTGGCACGATATGATGCTTCATCAATTCGGTAAGCACCTGATTGACGGCATAATAAGTATCACTGATTTCGTTGCCAATCCTGATGTCGCCCAAATCGACGATTTTCATGTCGTCCCAGTGATTGAAAAGCTGGTAAAAGGCCTTCCTGACATAATCGATGCCATCGGCGCAGCCGTGATTGTCGACGGCACCTCGTTCTTCCTTGATGCCGAGCAAGGCCAACTGCGCATTTTCCAAATCCGGAAAATCGTCTTCCTTTCGGTAAATGCTGATGGTTTCTCCAAAGGTGTTTTTTCCCGGTCGTGTCGTTTCGGTAAAGCATTTTTCCGAAACAGGTTCAAGGAACATGCTGATTTCCATGTGATTTTATGTATTATTAAGTTAGAAAACTATAGAAATTAGGATTTCGAGACTGCCTGGTTTCAAGATTGCGGGAACATGAAATTTCATTGTCTCGTGACCTCGTGTTTCCGTATTTCTGCATCCAAATTGTAAAATTGCTCATCTTCAATCCTGTTATTGGATTGCAAAGATACTACGAAATCGGGAAAAGCCAACAGTTTGTCCGGCCAATGATTGAAAAACGGTGTAATTTGCTGGCTGAGACATTCGCAAAATTTTTCTTTTCCGTCTTGCAAGATTATGTATTTTTGTTTTTTGTAAATTATGCCTTTGGGCAAAATGTTTTGGGCTATTAAAATAACATTTAAATAATTGAATTACAATGAAGAAACATTTCTTATTTTTGCTTGTGGCAGCCTTGGGTCTTGCTGCTTGC